>JAWKPF010000033.1 GCA_041390825.1 Thermomicrobiales bacterium | reverse complement strand
GCGAGGAATGACGCACGCGCCGATTCGAAGAACGGAAGCGCCGCCTCGGGACGTCCTCGATCTTGCTCCACGACGCCCATACTGAAACTAGCCTGTCCGACCCACTCCTCGGCGCCGGATTTCCTCGCCAAATCGAGTCCGGCAAGCAGGTGCGCCTCGCCGTACTCGAATTTCCCTTGCTGGATAGCGACCATTCCCATCGCAACCGTTGCGCGCGCGTAGTCTGCTGATTCGCTTTCTGCGGTAAGCGCCAAGGCGATTTCCAGACAGGCATGAGCGTCGCGCAGCGCCCCTCGCGCAAACCAGTGCGGAGCGAGCGCCGCCACCGCTCGAACAAGCTCACCATGTTGTCCCGAGCGATGAAGCCAATCGAGCGCAGCCAGCGCAGGCGCCCGATCCACTCCGGTTATGTCGAATGCCATGTCGCCACCGGCAGCAGTCATTGGGTACTCAGCGGGCACCTGCAGTGCCACCTCGACAATATGCGCGGCGAACCTGTTGTGGCTGGCAACGAAGTCGTCGCTCGCGGCGAGTTTCTCGAGCGCGAACTCACGAACGGTATCGAGCAGCTGGAATCGCACCCACTCAACCCCGTCACCACGGAGAATGTTGGATGGCTGCACCAGAGACTTGCTCACGAGCGACGAAATCGCGTCCAGCGGATCGACCGACAGGTCATCCGCGAGCGCTTCCACTGCTGCGATCGCGAAGGTTCCTCTCGGCACAGCGAGCCGCCGAAACAGGACCTGTTCGCTCGGCGAAAGCAGGTCGTAGCTCCATGCAAGCGCGGCGCGCAGCGATCGGTGCCGGTCGGGAGAATCGAGCGGTCCCGATCCCAGCGCCTCCAGCGGGCGATCGAGCCGCGCAAGCAACACGCCGGGAGCCAGCATCCTGCTCCTCGCCGCGGCAAGCTCGAGCGCCAACGGCAGCCCGTCCAGCCGAATACAGATGCCCGCGACCGCGGCGGCATTGGCATCGTTCAGCCGAAAATCGTGCTGGACCGCCCGGGCACGCTCCTCGAAAAGGAGTACTGAATCCAGCTTTCGCAGCTCGCTCGTCGTCATCTGTGCCGTGGTCGATGGCACTCCGAACGGCAAGATGGGAAAGACTTGCTCGCCACGGATTTCCAGTGGCGCTCGGCTCGTGACGATCACCCGAGTCGACGGAACGGCCAGTAGCTCACCGACGGCAAGAGCTTGATCCAGGAGATGCTCGAAGTTGTCGAGCACGATCAGCGTCGGATTGCGCTCGAGCGCCCCACGGATGGCACGCGGCAGTCCCAGGTCTGGCTGGTCCGCGACGTTCAGTGCGCGGCCAACCGCCTGCAGGACCGACTCCTCGCTGCCCAGCGCGGAAAGTGCGACATACCCGATGCGCAACCCGAGGTCGGCTGCAATCTCCGGCGACACCTCAGCCGCCAGGCGTGTCTTGCCGACCCCGCCCGGTCCGACAAGGCTGACGAGACGGACCGCCGGATCGGCGAACAGCGCCCGAAGCTCACCCCGCTCCCGATCGCGGCCGAGAAAAGAGGTGAGAAACCTTGGAGGTTGAGCAACGCTCGTCACGCGTGTGAACCTGGTTCGCCTTCGGGCGAAATCAATCTGCTATGCAACACTCTGCTTCGGACGGTACTGTAGCGCTTCTGCCAGATGCTGAGCTGACACCCCATGTTCTCCGGCCAGATCGGCAATCGTGCGCGCGAGCTTCAGGACACGATGATAGGAACGCGGCGAGAGGCTGAGCTGGGTAACCGCGTGTCTCATCATGGCGTCACTCGTCGCATCGAGCGTCACGAACTGCTCGAGCTCGCGCGCGCTCATGTCGGAGTTGGTGAGGGCAGCTGATGCATGCAATCGATCCGCTTGCCGCTGCCGTGCTTCAGTGACACGAGCCTGAATGGCTGGAGACGCTTCGCCGGTGCGGCGAGACGACAACTTGTCGTATTCGACGCGCGGTACTTCGACGTGAATATCGATCCGATCGAGCAACGGGCCGCTGATCTTCTTCTGATAGCGCTGAATCTGCGCGGTTCCGCATCGGCATTCGCGCACCGGATCGCCATAGTAGCCACATGGGCACGGATTCATGGCCGCGATCAACATGAAGTTCGCGGGAAACGTGACTGTGCCCGATGCCCTGGCGACACTGACTCGCCGGTCTTCCAGCGGTTGGCGCAGCATCTCGAGCGTGGACGACATGAACTCCGGGAGCTCGTCCAGAAACAAGACGCCTCGGTGCGCAAGACTGACCTCGCCTGGTCTCGGCCATGTCCCTCCACCAATCAGTCCGGCGTTGCTCGTTCCATGATGTGGAGACCGGAAAGGACGTTCGCGCAGCAATGGCGTCTCGGGTGGCAGCAACCCCCGTACCGAGTAGATCTTGGTGACCTCGAGCGCTTCAGTGATAGTGATTGGCGGCAGAATCGACGGCATCGCCCGGGCCAGCATGGTCTTGCCTGACCCCGGTGGACCCGACATGAGCACGTTGTGGCCGCCGGCAGCGGCAATCTCGAGTGCCCGCTTGACGTGTTCTTGTCCGCGAATCTCGGCGAAATCGGAACGCGACGTGTCAGATCTGTCCGAGAGTCCCTCCTGAGGACGAAACGGCTCGATCGGCAGTTCGCCATTCAGGTAGTTCACGACGTCGGCCAACGTGCGCACTGCGATAACGTCGATGCCCCCGATCAACGCTGCCTCGGGAGCATCGTCCGCCGGAACAATGGCTCGGCGCAAGCCCCGTTCGGCCGCCAGCGAAATCATCGATATGATCCCGGGTGTGTGCCGGACATGCCCGTCCAGTGATAGCTCACCGACGATCAACGTATCGGCAACGTCGGCATGAATCTGACGTGAAGCGATCAGGATTCCAACTGCGATCGGCAAGTCGTAGGTTGGGCCTGCTTTCTTGAGATCGGCTGGAGCAAGATTGACCGTGACATGCCCACCGGGTACACGGCCGCCACTGTTGCGAATGGCCGCCCGCACCCGTTCCCGGCTCTCCTGCACAGCGGCATCGGGCAATCCGACGATGATGATGCCGGGTATCCCGCTGCCGACATAGACCTCGACCTCGACCAACACGCCGTCGAGCCCCACGACGGCGCAACTATTCACCTTTGCAAGCACGCGGGTATCCCTTCGGCATTGACCAACTGACTATGCGGATCGTTCCACAATCGACATGAATGCATCCGCATCGACATGGAGCGCAAGCTGATGCACTGCAGGCAGCGTAGACCGCTCGAATGTCAACTTGCGTGAAAGCGCGCTCATTTCGACGATCGCTTCCATGGAGCGCGAGCCATGAAGATACTGCGGCACATCGAGGAAGGCAGCCAGAAGTGAATCGTCGATGCGCATTTCGTCGCCATCGAAGATCTGTGGCGCGTTGCGCTGGAGCACGGCCCTGAGCAGAATGGCCCGGCGAAGGGGGAAAGTCCGATCATCGGGAGCGTCTGGATTTGGTCCGAGCACGTTCACGAACCCACGCAGGCGGCTCAGGAAGTCGGTTGCTTTGGCTCCCGGAAGCTCGAGCGCACGGTTCTTGAACGATTCCATCGTGGCATGCGTGCCACCGGCGAAGATGAAAATCGCCGGTCCGATCGGCCGTACGATCCCATCCTGGGTAAAGGCGCCGTCTTGCATTGGCGCGAGGAAACTCACGAGCCAGCCAAGCTCCCGCCCATCCAACGCGCTGTCGAATTCGTCCCAGAAGACGAGCGGCAGATACTCGCGCAAGCGAAGGTCCCGCACCTGCTGGAATGCATTGGGCAGATCCATTGCGCTCTGGAACTGAGACAGGTTGAACTCCAGCGAACCGAGCCGGTTGCGTTCCGGAGCGATCACCGACGCCATCTGCTTGATGGCGAAAGACTTCCCTGAGCCTGGAGGACCAAAGACCGCGAGGTTGAGCGGCCGCGGTCGGCCTGGACTGGCGAGATATTCGGAGATGATATTTCGCACGCTCCGCATGCTCTCGATCTCGATGCGGTCGACCGACGACCAGTGCCCCATTGTCTCTAGCGGAATCTCATTGGCGACCCGATTGACTCCAAACCTGGCAATCTGCTCGGCAGCTTCGCGAAAGCTGCCCGCGGCGGTTGCATCGAAGATCCGCCAGCTCGCGTCGTCCGAGATGGGCACAGACTGGATGTCGCTTTCGGGGTCCGCTCCGCCGAAGATCGACTCTGCGACTCGTTGAATCGGAAACGAGATCTGCGTTCCCGCTTGGCTTGGCGCAGCCTCGAATCCGAGATCGTGCAGCACTCGCCCGGACTCGATTCCGCTGACAACAGCCCCTCGAATATCGGTGTTGGCGCCGTGCTGGGCAAGCTCCCAGGCCAGCGTTTCCAGGAGCACGGTTCCGGTGCCGAACTGCTGCCCGGGTCGCGATCGCTCCCAATCCCCTTCCTGATACTGAGGGTCATAGATGAGGAGATCTGGCCCATCTCGATCGACCACGACAGCGCCCGAGGCAAACAAACTGACGACGACTCTGCGAACCGAAAGGAGATCGTCTCTCATCCGAACCGCGGCCACTACGTCCTGGGCAGTGCGCTCCCAGGAGAGGGGCTGACCAATGGGCGCGCCCTCCTTGCGCAAATCTCCCACCGTGCAAACGAGCGTGGTTCGGTCGGCGGCATGCTCGACCAGGTGTGAATAGAGGGCTCCGCTGCCGAGTCCCCCGGTCTGACGGATGACGATCTGTACGCTCGTGTCCGCGATCTGCTTCGGCCAAAGATCTGCCCGATTGCGAAAATGCAGATTGCCGTCCTCGATGAGGATGGCGCCGGGACGCATGTCATCTGCCTGAACGTCGAGCGCGGATGGATGCACCGAGGCTGGATGCAGCCCAATGAACCGGTCCATCCGCCACACGAGCTCTTTGCCGCCCGTGGTGCGCGGCCGGAGAGCCCAGGATGAGAATGATCGTGTGATCTCCAAAGACGACGGATCGTCGCCGATTTCCGGTGGAATCACGGGACCAACGACGCGCATGGGGTTCGGCGCGAGCGCAGCCGTCGCGCTCAACACCTCGAGGCTGAGCGCCGCGCCACCAGGAACATGCGAGAGCCCGGGCCCCTCGGTCATCGACCAGAGATAGCGTGCCTCGATGGCGCCATGCCGGTCGCCGCCAGGTTCAGCAATACACCAATCGACTGTCGAATCGCCGACGATCAGGATTCCGCCCGGGCGGTTTCCGGTGTTGCTCATGCATTTCGCTCGTTTCACCTAGGAGCCAGAAGGATCGATTCCGCAGCGAAGAATACCGGACCCAGGCAGCGACTATGCGGTTCTCTGCGAACTTGACCGCATCGGGCCCCCGGTGGACGACAGCAGGCCGCGCACGCGCGCCGCTCCTAACGGTGTTCCAGGCGCACGACGGTTTCGACGTGGTGGGTCTGTGGAAAGAGATCGAAGATGGCTATGTCGACGACTCGGTATGACGATTTCGCAAGCCGCTTGAGGTCGCGCGCCAGCGTCGCCGGATCGCAGGACACATAGATCAATCGACGGACTTCGACGTTCGACAACCGGTCCGCCAGGCGGGCTCCCAATCCAGATCTGGGCGGGTCCACCACGATGAGGTCGGGTCGGAAGTCTCGTTGCTTGCGCCCTGAGATCCAATCGAGCGAATCTGCCGCAATGAATACGGTGTTTCCGATGCCGTTCCGCTCAGCGCCTTTCACCGCGCTGCGAATGGTCCTCGCGTCGGAGTCGACGCCGACCACCTTGTGAAATCGTGCTGCAAGGGGAAACGAAAAGAGCCCCGCCCCGCAGAAGAGATCCCAGGCGACTTCTCCACCTGGCTCGTCGGTTCCCACGACGCGCCCGATCAACGCAGGCAACAGGTCGAGCGAGGACTGGAAGAACGACCCTGGGTCGACCAGGTACTCATGTTCCGCAATTCGCAGCCAGAAGGCGCCTCCATCGATCGGAGGAAACGCCGGCGCGCTGCGAACCACCCCGTTCCCGCTCGCCAGGCTGATCGACGCCGGATACGGACGCGTGCTGCGCCGCAGGACATCCACCGCAGAGTTGAGCTCTGGTCTGCTGACCAGGCATCGATCCACAGGCACGATGCTGCTCGACCTTCGCTCGAAGAACCCGATGGTGCGCTGCTCCTGGTCGGTGTGCAGCTCGATCCGAGCCCGGGAGCCAAAGGGATGAGAAGCCGCGAAGATTTCGACCTCCGGCAGCAGATCGAATCCTCCGATCCGGACAAGGGCATCGAGCAGCATTTGGCGTTTGGCCTCGACCTGCGCCCGGTATTCGAGATGCTGGAAGTCACAGCCGCCGCACCTGCCGTACCAGGGGCAGGGAGCTTCGATGCGTGCAGGTCCGGGCTCGAGAATTCTGACAATCGAACCGCGCGCGACACCAGATCGCATCTCGTCGATTTCGACCTGGAGCCGGTCGCCAGGCGCCGAGCGCTCGACAAACACCACACCACGCGGTCCACGCAGTAGCCCGAGTCCGCCCGGTACGATCCGTTCGATCGTGCCTTCGATCCGATCACCAAGCAAGTATCCGGAGTCTGTCTGGTTCATGAAGACTTGACCATTTGCCGACCTGCGTCGCTCAGAATGCGGTCTCGGCCGATCTGGCCGATAATCTGCCCGTTTGAACGAGATGTAAGGAGATGGATTCGCTCGATGACCGGTAGTTTGATCAACGGAGAGGGACGCCTCAAGCTGGCTGTCCAGCGCAGCGGACGGTTGACGGAGGAAACGCTCCGCATCTTGCAGGGTATCGGGCTCGAATTCGAAACCTACGGCCAGCGACTCCTTTCTCACACGCGCAATTTTCCGCTATCGATCCTGTTTGGACGAGACGACGACATCCCCGGCTACGTCGGCTTTGGCACCGTCGACCTCGGCATCGTCGGCCGCAACCTCATCTACGAGGAAGAGGTCGATGTGGTCGAACTCACGGAGCTCGGGTTTGGGTTCTGCTCGTTGGTCGTCGCTGTCCTGCGCGACTCTCCATTTCAGACGCTCGACGATCTGAAAGACCGCAAGATCGCATCGTCCTATCCCCACTCGGCTCGCCGGTTCTTTGGGGAGCGAGGTGAGTCGCCCGAGATCATCACGTTGAGCGGCTCGGTCGAGGTGGCTCCGGCGCTCGGACTGTCCGACGCGATCGTGGAGCTGACTGCCACCGGTTCGACACTCGTTCTCAACGATTTGCGCCAGATTCACACCATTCTCGAAAGCCAGGCGGTGCTGGTGGCCAACCCGGCATCCTACGCCGACCCGGAGAAGCGCGCGAACATCGACCGGTTGCTCATGCGGATCGACGCGGTCCGGGCGGCGCGCCGCTACAAGTACGTCATGATGAACGCTCCGGTGGAGAAACTCGAAGCGATAAAGCAGGTGATTCCCGGTCTGAAGGCGCCAACGGTCGTGCCGTTGGCGATCGAAGGGTGGGTGGCCGTGCATACCGCCATCGAAGAAGACACCTTCTGGGAGATCATCGAGCGTCTGCGTGCCGCGGGCGCTCAGGAGATTCTGGTCACCTCGTTGGATAAACTCCTGCTATAGGTCGCCTTCAATTGCCGGGCATTTCGGGTACGCTTCCCACTTGCGCCATGCGCGCTCGTTTCACTCGCGTTCCATTCGAGACAGGTCGCAATGTCCAGCCAGGCCGTTCTCCGGCAATTCGATGTTTCGTCGCTTGTGCGCGAACCAGTTCGCGCCAAGAGTTCCTATGTTCCCTCGCCGCGGGACGAGCGTCATGCAGAGCACGTCGTGCGGCTCGACATGAACGAATCGCCGTACGGGCCATCACCGAAGGCCCAGGCAGCGATCGCGGCCTTCGTTACCACTCATCGCTATCCGGATTTCGATCAATGGGCGCTGCGTGACGCAATCGCCGCCTACACCGGGACGACTGCAGAGCAAGTCTTCTGCGGAGCCGGTTGCGACGATGTGCTGAACCTGGTCGCACAGGCGATGCTCGATCCGGGTGACGAGATTGTCATCTCAGAACCGACCTTTGGCGTCTACCGCATGCAAGCCAATCTGCGCGGCGCCACGACGGTCAACGTCCCGTTGACCGATGGTTTCGAGATGGACGCCGACGGCGTTCTGGCGGCGGTGACGGACAAGACCAAGTACATCATCATCTGCACACCGAACAATCCCACAGGCAACGAGCTTGCGCCCGACCTTGTCGAGCGTGTCGTTGCAGAAGCGCCCTGTCTGGTGCTGATCGACGAGGCGTACTCGGAGTTCGCGGGCACCTCGTACGTCTGGATGGTGGACCAGTATCCAAACGTCGCGGTTTTTCGCACCATGAGCAAGTTCGCCGGTTTGGCGGGAATGCGTGTCGGCTACGGCATCGTCCCCAAAGCGATGGCGCCGCATTTCGAAAACATCGTGCAGCCATGTCACAACGTCTCGTTCGTCTCCGCCGAGGCTGCCATCGCGTCACTCGACGATCTGGACTATCTGAATGGCATCGTCGATCGGATCGTGACATCGCGTGACGAGCTTGCAGCCAATCTGCGAGAAATCCCGGGCGTGGAGCCGTATCCCTCCTCCACCAACTTCCTGTTGGTCGAGCTTCCGGTCGACGACGCTGGGCCTGTCGTGGAAGAACTGGCCAATCGAGGCATCCTGGTGCGGCATTTTGCCAATCCGGCTCTGGGACTTGGCGCCTGCCTGCGTGTGACGATTGGCGCCCCGGACGAGAACGAGCGGTTCCTCCGGGAGCTCGCGGACATATTGGGCGACCGATGAGCGCATCAGTCGAACGGATCCGCCGCGCAACGATCGAACGCGAGACCGGCGAAACCTCGATTCGGCTTTCGCTCGATCTGGATGGCGCCGGATCGTCGTCGATGAAAACCGGCGTGCTCTTTCTGGACCACATGCTCGATGCGCTCTGCCGGCACAGTGGTTTCGACCTGAGCGGCACTTGTACGGGTGACGCTGCGATGGATCCGCATCACTCGGTCGAAGATGTCGGCATTGCTCTCGGACAAGCCCTCAAGGTCGCCATTGGCGACCGCGCCGGCATAGCGCGCTACGGCTACGCATACGCCCCGCTGGACGAGTCGCTTGCCCGTTTCGTCGTTGACTTTTCCGGGCGTCCGTATCTCGAGTTCGTGGCATGCATGCCGGAACCGGTGATCGGAGCCGACTTCGCGGCCAGCCTGGTGGAGGAGTTCTGGCGTGCCGTCGCGGTCAACGGTGGCTTGACTGTGCACATCGATCTCATTCGCGCGCGAAACGCGCATCATGCGGCAGAGGCGATTTTCAAGGCAGCTGCGGTCGCGCTGCGCATGGCTACACGCATCACACGTGATACGTCCGCCATTCCATCGACCAAAGGCATGCTGGCATGATCGCGATCATCGACTACGGCGCAGGCAACCTCCGCTCGATTCGCCGCGCGCTCGAGACCAACGGCGCGGAAACGGTGATCACCAGTGACCCGGACGTCGTCCGCAAGGCAGACGCGGTCGTGCTGCCGGGAGTTGGCCACGCTGGCCATGCGATTGGTGAGATCGAGCGGCGCGGATTGACCCCCGCCATTCAGGAATCGGTGGAATCGGGAAAGCCCTTTCTGGGTATTTGCGTCGGTATGCAGGTGCTTTTCGAGCATCAACAGGAAGGCGATATTCAGGGGTTCGGATTCTTGCACGGGAACGTACGGCAGATCGAGGGCGCTGCCAAACTGCCGCACATTGGCTGGAATCAGGTGTCGACCGGAAATCCCGACGACGGCATCGATGAGGGCTATTTCTACTTCGTGCATTCTTTCGTTGCGAATCCCACTGACCCCCAGGACGTCGCGGCAACGTCGACCTACGGCGAGGAGTTTCCGGTCGTGGTGAAGCGTGGCAACGTCTGGGGCACGCAGTTCCACCCAGAAAAGAGCGGGCCAGCAGGGATCGACTTTCTGGCAACCTGGGTGAGCGAGGTCGACAAATCGACCAAGGAACGCTGGGCGGCAGGCGAATGATCATCTATCCGGCCATCGACTTGCGAGACGGAAAGGCCGTTCGCCTGGTCGAAGGTGACTTCACTCAGGAGACCGTCTTCGATGCCAATCCGGTCGATGCAGCGATCCGCTGGCAGAGCGCCGGAGCCGAATGGCTCCACGTCGTCGATCTGGATGGAGCGCGCACCGGCTCGACAACGAACGCGCGCGCAGTTGCAGCGATCAGGTCAGCGGTGCAACTGCCGATCGAGCTTGGCGGCGGCATCCGCTCAGTGGAAACCGCCGAGCGGTACCTGAAACTCGGCATCGATCGCGTCATCCTTGGAACAGCGGCGGTTTCGACGCCGGATCTCGTTGGTGAACTGGTCGACAAGTGGGGCGATCGCATCGCAGTTGGTCTGGATGCGCGAGATGGCAAGCTGGCGACCGATGGCTGGCTTCAGCAGAGTGAAGAGACGGCTATCGATCACGCGCTCAAATTGCGCCGGGCCGGAGTGGCGACCTTCATCGTCACCGACATCCACCGAGACGGAAAACTGCAAGGCCCAAACTTGAAGCAACTCGAGCAAGCGCAGTTCGCTTTGCAGTCCGGCATCATTGCATCCGGTGGCATCTCGACACTGGAAGATGTGCGCGAGGTGGCAGCAATCGGGGTCGACGGCGCGATCATCGGCCGAGCGCTCTATGATGGACGAATCGACCTTGCCGAAGCGATTTCCGCCGCACGGGAAAGCTAGGACGAGCGCGAAATGACCGCTTTGCAAACCAATCAGGCCACTCTGACCCGTCGTGTCATTCCCTGTCTCGATGTGACAGACGGCCGGGTCGTCAAGGGAGTCGAGTTCGTCAACTTGCGAGACGCGGGCGACCCTGTCGAACTCGCGGCGTTCTACGATCGGGAAGGCGCAGACGAACTGGTCTTTCTCGATATCACCGCTACATCCGACAGCCGCGAGACGATGGTGGATGTCATCGCGCGCACGGCCGATCAGATCTTCATCCCGCTGACGGTCGGAGGAGGCGTCCGATCGACGGGGGACATCAAGCAGCTCTTGCGAGCCGGCGCGGACAAGGTCTCGATCAACAGTGCCGCAATTGCGAACCCAACATTGATTTCGGATGGCGCAGATGTCTTTGGAAGTCAATGCATCGTCGTTGCGATCGACGTCCGGCGCGACACTGCGACTGGCTCATGGACCGTGTACTCGCACGGCGGACGCAGGTCGACCGGGATCGATGCAGTCGAGTGGGCCGCGCGTGTTGCCGAGCTGGGCGCCGGAGAATTGCTCGTCACGAGCATGGACCGCGACGGAACGCGCGATGGCTACGATCTCGACCTTCTTGAGGCGATTGCTGCGGCAGCGCCGATCCCGTTGATCGCTTCCGGCGGCGCAGGGAATCTGGAGCATCTGGCCGAAGGATTGGCGCCTGGACGCGCGGATGCGGTTCTGGCGGCCTCGATCTTCCACTTTGGCGACTATCGGGTCCACGAAGCCAAGCAGTTTCTGAGCGCGCAAGGAATCCCCGTTCGCCCATGACGCTCCCGATCGACTTCGACGCCCATCCGCTCATTCCCGCGGTGATTCAGGACGACGTCTCGCGGGATGTGCTGATGGTGGGGTTCATGAACCGCCTCGCATTCGAGAAGACGCAGGAAACCGGCTTCGTTCACTTCTGGAGCCGGAGCCGCGGCAAACTCTGGAAAAAGGGCGAGACCTCGGGACACACGCAAGAGGTCGTGAGCATCGCGGTCAACTGCGAAGACAATAGCGTGCTCATTCAGGTTATCCAGAACGGCGCCGTCTGCCATACCGGGCACACGACGTGCTTCTTCCGGCAAGTGCTTCCCGACGGGACATTGTTCGAGACGAGCGATCCCGTGTTCGACCCGAACGAGGTGTACGAAACCCGACGGGATCGAGTTGTCGAAGACCACCTGGCAAGCATCCAGCGTTGGTTCGGGGCATACGAGTATCTGCGCGACCACCCGCTCCAGGATGTTTCCGGAACATCGAAACTCTTGCATCAGGTCGCGATGCCGTTCGACCGGGTCGCAGACGAGCTCGATGAACTGGTCGCCACACTCCAGGGCACGCACAGCCATTCTGGCGATCTGAAACAGGATGTCGTCCTCGAAGGCAGCCAGGTCTTCTATTGGCTGAATGTGATCGCCGTCGGGACGAGACTGAGTTGGGATACGGATCTGGCAATCGGCGACGCGATCGCTCTGCACTCGGAACCGGGGAATGTGCCGCCCGACATCAACATCGGATTGGTGCGGTCGATGGCCAATTCCTGGCGAAACGTGACTTCAGAGCCCACCGATGTAGAAGCATCCAGAGAATCGCTTGCGTGCGAGCTCGCGCGCACCTACCTGCTCGTTGCGCGTGCGGTCGAGCCGGTAATCGATCCAGTCGAGCTCATCCGCTCCGACCTGGACGCGCTTCGCGCCAAACCGTACCTGGCCGACTACTTCGCCTCGGTGGACGGCTGAACCTCTGGTCGGTCGCGAGATCCGACGGCAATGGCGATCAGTCCGCCGATGAGCACGCCGAGCGCAGCGGTAATCAACAGCTGCAACCAATGCCCATCGCGATCGCGCGACGGCGCCGATGGCGGATCGATGATCCGCACGGTCGCAACCCCGGCGTCCTCCGGCATCAGATAGCCGTTGATCGAGTCAGGAAGCGCCGACTCCGCCGCGGCAGCAATCTCCTCGACCTCTTGCTTGTCTTCACTCGTGACATAGACGGTGAGCACCCGGCTGTACCGCGAGCCATCCAGCGCGGCCTGGATTTCGTCGACCGTCATCGCGGTCTCACCCATGGCGGCGTGCACATCATCAGCGAACGCATGCGAGCGAATGAACGGCGGGAGATCGTCGAGCACCATGAGCTCGGGCCGTTCGGAGTTTCCCGGATCCTCAGTGTCCCCAGGGATCAGGACTGTTGCGCGGACAGTCGATTGATACGGTTCATTGCGTTGAAAGAGATAGGTGGCTGTCACGGCCACAAGCGGCAACAGGAGAACGATCCACCAACGCCTGCGAATGACCGACATGAGTTGTCCCATGCTGATCGAATGCTCGGCCAGGGGATCGGCAAAGTCCGTATGTCTCATACCCGGGGACGCCCTCGCAACAGTGCCACCGCGGATCGAAGCAAGATCTTGCAGTCGAGCCACGTTGACCAGTGTTCTGCATAGAAGAGATCGAGCCGCACCATTTCGTCGAAGGTCAACTCCGTGCGGCCATTCGAGAACCACAACCCGGTCACGCCTGGCGCCACCAACAACCGTTGCCGTTGCCAATCGCGGTATCGCCCGACCTGTTCTGGCGACTGGGCGCGTGGACCGATGAGACTCATGTCGTTTCGGAGAATGTTGAACAGTTGAGGAGCGCCGTCGAGGTGGGATCGCTGGATCCACGTCTCCGTGGCGCTGTCAGCAGCTCCCGGCGAAGCGAAACGCAGTTGTTCGAACGGCACCCCGCACTTCCCGACCATGGTGCGACGTCGCACAACCTCTCCACCCGTGGCACGGCGGAGCTGAATGGTCGCGATTGCCATGGGGATCGCAAGCAGGGCCAGCAGCAGAATCGCGCCGATCACATCCATGCCCCGCTTGACCGCGGCGTTGGTTCCACGTATCGATGCCTCCCGGACGCTGAGCATTGGGACGCCGGAGATTTCCTCCAATTGGACGCGATCGAGTGAGAGTTGCAGGAGATCGGGCACGACCCGGAACGGCACACCGGCGCTCCTGCACCAACTGGCAATCTCGAGCGCGCGCCCATGCCCTTCGGACGGCAACGCCAGAATCACTTCGTCGACTGAGGTGCGCCCCAGAATGGATGGAATATCGTCCAGCGACCCGAGGCGTTGGGCCCGTACGACACCCCGTTCGCTTCCGGCGGCCAGCGAACGACGGCCAACTCCTTCGTCCACGTAGCCCGCGACCCGCAATCCCATCCCAGGGGTCGCAAACAACAACTGCATCAACCGCCGCCCGGTTGTTCCATTGCCGGCAATGAGCACACACCGCACGCCAATGTCTCGTGTCCAGAGGGCGTCTCTCACCTTGCGGCGCGCCACACGGACCAGGAAGAGGAGGATCAGCGCAAACAACCAGGCATAGACGAACAGCAGGCGAGATGGGTTGAACTGCGAGAGATAGGCAGTCAGGATCAGACCGCCCATCGCAATCGTGAGCGTGCCAGTCACGAGTCCCATTTCGTCGAGCAGGGATGTCCACCTCGAAAGTCGATAGAGCCCCCGCATCAATGCAATGACGACGAAGAAGACGGTGAAGAGCGCGATGCGGCCGTTGAAATCGGAAAACGCACGCTGATTGAAGAGAAAGACCTCGCCACCAAGCTCGAAGCGATAACGAGCGGCATAGGCGAGCCAGAACGCCAGCCAAATGCACCCGATGTCGATCAGCAACGAGAGGGCCGGAGCGAGAATCGCCGGGGCGCGCGCTGACCGCACCGGTCGAACGGCGCCAATGGATCTTGCCTGCGTATTGGCGGGAAAGTCTGTCATGCGAGCCTGTGGCGACCGATGGATAAGGACGGAGACCGACGTCGCATCACGTGAAGAATACCATCGCGGCATCTCGACTCGATCCCAACTTCGGGAGTGCTACCATCGCACCATGGATGAATCCGACCTGCTTCCAAATTTCGAGCCCCACCGGTATCTCTCGGCTCCCTGGCGGATGCGCTATCTACGGGACGGAGTGAGCGTGAGCGGGTGCGTCTTTTGCTCCAAGCTCGAAGCCGATGACGACGAGAACAATCTGGTCCTCTGGCGTGGCGATTCGATCTTCGTGATGATGAACCTCTATCCCTACTCCACCGGCCACATCATGCTTGCTCCCTACGCGCATATTGCAACCCCGGAAGAGATCGAGCCGGAGATCATGGTGGAGCTTGGCGCGACGATCGCCCCTTGCATGCGGGCTCTGCGTTCTGTGTTGAGCTGCCAGGGCTTCAATACGGGCATGAACACGGGCGCGGTGGCCGGAGCAGGCGTCGCCGACCACATGCACCTGCATATCGTCCCGAGGTGGGGAGGGGATGCGAATTTCATGCCGATCATCGGCAACACCACCGTCATGCCCGAGGCGTTATCGGTGACCTACGGCCGTATTCGAGCGGCACTGCTGGAGCAGCTCGGAGCGGCGCTCTGAGTCGTTCATAGGGGAAATTCAGGTCGGTGACTATACTTTTGGGCTGACGGGCGAATGAATCGCCCGTGACTTCCGTCCACTATCGGGGTACGCCCGTCCGTGTCAGGCACAGAAATCCGGCGATTCTCTGACGACCAATCGCTCATTGGCGGTCGTTGGATTGTCGCGCTCCTGCAAGCCGTCTCCTCCTCACTCGCGACCGGTCTCATGCTGCCAGTCGTGATTCTGGCGGCCAACGTAGCGTTTCTCACGACGAACATGTATCGCGTGGCGCTGGTGCCGATACTCGCCTTCGGCTTGTGGAACCTGGGAGCGCTGGTGGCTGGACGGGTCACGCGCGAACGGGTGCGACTCTTGCCCTGGGCGTTCGGTGGGGGCGCCGCCCGTGCAGCCGCGATTGGCGCGATGGCATATGTCGCGTATCACACAAACCCGACCGACGACAATCGCCTGACCACGTTCCTGATTTGCCTCGGCGGGTTCGGATTTGCGTCCGGGTTCACTTCTGTCCCGCTGGATTCATTGCTGCAGAAGTCATTCGAAAGCTCGAGCCGGGCACAGCTCTTCCTGGGCCGTGCGTTTTGGGGATTGATTGCGGCCGTGATCTCCGGGGTTGTCGTGCGGAGCGTTTTCCAGACGGACGGTCCTGAGACGCAGCGCGCATTCGCCTATCTCTTCATGGCGGCAACTGGCTGCTTTGCCTCGGCCGCATTCTTCACATTACTCGTCAAGGAACCGGTGCGCCGCCTTTCGAGCGCCCGGCATGGAGCGCATGCAACCGTGCTTGCCGGACTGAGCGATCGCGTCATGGTGCGCTATCTCGTCTTCCGGATTGCATTGGCAGCGGTTGGTATGCTCGACGTCTTTATCGTGATCTACACGATGCAGGAACTCGGACTGCAACGGGATTTCCTGGGCACCTATGTGATCGCTTTCTGCGCCGCGCTGGCCATCGGCGTGCCACTCGCAAGATCGTTGGGATCTCGCAGGGGAGGTCGCGCGGTGCTGCAAGCCTCTACCTGGATGAAGCTGATTACGCCGCTGCTATTGCTCACGATCCCATATCTGCGCGATTCCTCCGACGTGGCCGACCGGATCTCCAGCGACAGCTTCTATCTCTGGGTGGTGGCCGTTTGCTATGTGGCGCTCGGGATGAGTCTCGCGTTTCAGGGCGCTGGGAACTTCCAGTACCTGAGCGAGATCGCGCCCGCCACCAATCGCGCCGGCTACTTCGCCACTGCCAATGTCGTGCTTATGTTCACGACGCTCCTCTCCCTGGTGGCTGCCTGGATCCTGACCGAATGGGACTTCGAGCGGCTCTTTGGGGTCACGGCGGCGGTTGCGCTGCTCGCGGTGCTGCTCAGCGGCATCCTGGTCGACAATCGCATCGTCGCCAGCCGCCCGGCTACGGCCGCACGGTTGGGACGAGTTTCGTTTCGCTAGTTCAGGCGAGCTGCGAGAGAACGCGGGTTCCCAGGAGCTCGACGCCGTCCAGATCGGTCATGTCCGCAAGTTGCGCCATGATGCGCCGCACACCGACGGCATCGAACGCAAGCAATCCTTCGGCGATCTCATTCGGTGTCCCGATGAGCGCTCCTCGCTCCTTGAGCCCGGCAACGTCGACGCCTTCCGTTTTTCGCGCAACGTCAGCATCGGTCGCACCAATCGTTACGCGGTGCATCAGCGACTTTCGCACCGAGTCGCGTGGTCGCCCCTCACGTTCCACCAGGTCGTCGAGATGTTGGCTCAGCTCGGCAAACCGTGCCGGGGTGACGAAGACGGCATTCCACTCGTCAGCGTACCTGGCTGCGAGCGGCATGGTGCGACGCTCGCCATTGCCCCCAATGACGATCGGCGGTCCGCCACAGCGCGAGGGCCGGGGCAGCAAGAGGGCGTCATTCAGCTGATAGTAGGCGCCTGAGAACGTGACTGGCGCGTCGCTCTCCAGCAGCAGCTTGACGACCTGAACGCCTTCTTCGAACCGCGCAAAACGCTCTTTCAGATCCAGTAGATCGAACCCATACGACGCATGCTCTCGCTCCTGCCAGCCTGCTCCGAGCCCCATGTGAAAGCGGCCACCAGAGAGATCGTCGACCGCAGCAGCACTCCAGGCCGACACGACGGGATTGCGAAACGAGACCGGCGAGACCATCGGCCCAAACTCGATGCGGTTCGTCTCGGCGGCGAGGAAGGCAAACGAGATCCATGCTTCGAGCGCATCCTTGTGCGGACCGGTTGCGTTGGTGAAATGATCAGAGCGGTAGAGACCGGCGAATCCCAACGATTCCGCGGCCTCGGCCAGAGCCTTCCAGCGCGGCCAGTCCAGTCCGTCCTGACCCTCGACCATGAGCGCGACTTCGATCAATTCGTTCCCCTTCGCTTACCAGATCTCGGCTATTGGGCCGATCAGCGCTGCCCCGGTTTCTGTTGCGAATCCGAGCAGGACAAGATCGATCGCCGAGTCGAAAAACGGTTGCGGGTCGTCGCAATCGGGATCCTTGCGCGCCATGAAGCTCTCGGTTTCGAGGAGCGCCGCTCCATGAATTAGCGACCAAAGCGCGCCGCCCATCGTCAATGGCGGCAACGTGCGGAGATCCCCGGCCTCGATACACTCCACGATCACCGCGACAAAGCGATCGAATATCCCCTGCATTCCGGCATATTCATCCTCAGAGAGCGCCAGGTTGGGATCGACCGTGCCGAACAGCAGGCGGAAGTAATCCGGTTCATCCCGCGCGAACGCGCGATACCCATCGAGGATGGCCACCAACCGTTGCATCCCGGGCGGTTGCTCGGCCTCGACCTGATCCATGCGGCCAAGCATGACCTGAGAACCCTGAACGAACAGCGCCCGAAGAATTGCGTCTTTGCTCGGGAAATACTCATAGAGTGCGGGCGCCGTAACCCCAACCGACTTCGCCAACGCACGCAAGGAGAGCGCGTCGAGACCCTGGGTGCGGATGATATGCTGCGCAGCATCCAGGATATCGGTGCGCATGAGCGCGCGGCTTGCCCGGCGGCGACGCTCGCTCAGCGTGAGAGCGTCCGAATCGGCATTCGTAGTTGTCGACATCTCGCTCCCGAACGCCGTTCACTCGGCACGAACATCGTTAAGAACTGCCATTCTACCGCAGTCGAACCCGTTCCGGTACTCACATGTCACTGTTGCCCAATCGCATCATAGCGCGTCTCGAGCAAAAGCCTTCCATCGGCGTGGTCGGGATCGCCAGTTGGGACACGATCCTTGCAGTCGATGCGATGCCCGATCCCGGGGGATTCGCGATGGTTTCGACCGCCCTGGAGCTGCCCGGGGGCACGTCAGCGAATGCCGCGGCCGCCGCGGCGGCGCTTGGCGCTCAGGTCGAATTCATCAGTGCGGTTGGTGCGGACGATGTTGGTCACCGGCTGATCTCGGCATTGCAACAGGCGGGTGTCGACTGTACCCGCGTGCATGTCGACAAGGAGCACCCCACGGATCAGACGACCGTTATCTCGTCGTCGTCCCCGCCCGATCGGACGATCTTCTGGCGTGCCGGCGCGATCCCTCGACGTGGCGACCGAATCGACATCGACCGTCTGTTCACTCGCGATCTCGTGCTGCTCGATAGCGTCGACCCGCTGCTCAGGCGATTCCTCATCGATCTGCCGGTCCATACCTATCCCGGTGTCAAGATCCTGGTTCCGATGACCTACGTCGTCGACTTTCCAGGCGAGGACGAGCTCGATTCGGTCATCCGATGCGATGCGCTCGTCGGCTCCGCGCATGAGCTATGCCAACTGACAGGCCGGCATTCGGTCGACGCTGCAGTCGCCGCCATGCAAACGCTGATGCGGGTATCGAACCTGCGATCCGTGGCCATAACACTCGGCTCGGAGGGAGCGCTGGCATTCGACAGTGAGCGGGTCTTCCGCACGGCTGCTCTGGCGGTCGATGTGGTGGACACCACCGGCGCGGGAGATGCATTCGCCGGGGCCTTCGGGGTCGGTTTGGCATGTCGGCTCGATGTTGCTGACTCACTGGTGTTGGCGAACTGCGTGGCCGGGCTTTCCGTCCGCACACTCGGAGGTCAAACCGGGCTGCCGACCCTCGAGGAGCTGACGCAGGTGCTCAACCAGCAATCCGCTCCAGTGCAAGATTGATTTCGCGTTTCGCGTCAGGATCCGATTCAGTCCCCCGCGAACAGTCCAGAGCGTCGCGCGCGGATCGACCTGGATAGCGGCCGAGCGCCCATGCGGCATGTCCGCGAACCAATGGTTCGTCATGGCCAAAAAGCGCGGCCGAGAGCACAGGCACCGCCCGATCGTCTCCAGCATTGCCAAGCGCGACCGCAGCATTGCGCGCGAGTCCACGCCGCTTGGCGCGCAGCACCGCAGTCCCGCGATAGGTGGCTCGAAAGTCAGACTCGGTCATCGCAAGCAGCCAATCGAGCTCCGGCGCGACGTTCCGCAGTGAGGCCGGCTGGAGATCGGGATCGGCGACGACCTGCGCGGCGCCGGTATAGGGGCATATTTCCTGGCATTCATCACATCCGAACACCCAATTGCCGAACCGTGTGCGCAGCTCGACTGGAATCGCGTCTCGCTGTTCGATTGTCTGAAAGGAAATACACCGGGTGCTATCCAATTCGTAGGGTCCGGTGATGGCGCCAGTGGGGCAACGGTCGATGCATGCACGGCAGCGGCCGCAATTCCGATCGAGCGGAGCATCCGGCTCGAGCTCGAAGTCGAGCAGCAATTCTCCGAGCAGTACCCACGATCCGTATCCCGGAACGATGATGCAGGTGTGCTTCCCATACCAGCCAAGTCCGGATCTTCCAGCCACCGCCCGGTCGACGATGCGAGCGGTGTCGACCAGGCGACGCGCTTCGACCGGACGGCCGACTTTCGCTTCGATCCGTACCAACAGGGTGGACATGCGTTTCTTCAGAAAATCGTGATAATCGAGCCCCCAGGCATAGCGGGAAATCTTTCCGCGGAGGAGACCATCGTCGGGAATCTCAGGCATGACCTGGTAGTACGGCAGGCCGACTGAGATGATCGACTTCACCTGCGCGTGAAGTTGATGGGGATCAGCAGAGACCGACGCGCGCTCCGGCGTGAACCACGAGAAACCGGCATAGTGACCCTGCGCGATGCGATCGTGCAGATGGGATTCCAGACCATCGAACGGCTCAGGGCCGGCAATGGCAGCAACCTCGAGCCCACATTCCTTCGCGAGTTGCCGTACCCAGGCCGAGTCGACTCCCCGCGCGCCGGCGCCCGATCGCAACCAGATTGGTGCGACCTTGAGCGAACCAGGTTCACCCGATGTGGACATGACGAGATCCCTACTGGCGATATGCAAAAGAGGGACGGCGCGGGCCGTCCCTCTTCTTTCGATGCATCTGAGTGAGGCTGCTACGCCGAGCGGCCACCCTTCTGCGCGGTTCGCATGCATCGGGTGCAGACGTTGAGACGCACCAGTTCGTTGCCGACTATCATGCGCTTGCGCTGCACGTTGGGACGAAAGTCACGGTTGGTCCGCCGCTTCGAATGGCTGACATTATGTCCGAAACTCTTCGTCTTGCCGCAAATGTCACATACACCAGCCATCACCGGCTCCACTTCTGCGTTCAGAACGATTCGGCCGATATCCGGCCGCGGCAGACACGAAATCGGACGCTGTCGAGCGTCCGCAATCACGCATTCTACCAGATTCGACCCTATCGTGCAGTGACCTGCCTCCGTCGTACACTTGTTCGAGTCGATACCGGTTGGAGCAGAGCAACCCGATTCAATGTCCCTTTCGAGACCCCAACCTATCATTCAGGGAACCGCCCAGGAAGCGCTCGATCGCGCGATTCAGCTCTTGCGTGAGGAATGGCGCGATGGCTTTCTGGGCCGCAAGATCGACCGTGCCCGCATGCTCGTGCGCCAGGCGCAAGATCTGACCGGTGACAGCGGGGTTTCGATCTCTCTGGCACGGATCGATCTACAGCTCGAGCGCTACGCTGGGACCCCTTCGGACGAGCGCAAGGAACTCCTGTCAGCAATTGGCCGAGACCTGTCTGCGGTTAGCGATCGACTTCCATCGCTCCCTTTGCGACCAGACGCCACACCAACGCTCACGCGCGCGCCCAAGCGCCCGGCGCAACCTGCGGCGCCCCGACAGGTCTCGCTCGACGCGCCGATCACCACACTGCCAAACGTCGGTGAAAAGAAAGCCAAACCGCTCGAGAAACTGGGACTCAGGACGGTCGGTGATGTCCTGCGTTTCCTTCCCCGCCGGCATATCGACTACTCCAAGACGATGACCATCCGCGAGGCGGTGGGCTTCGACACCTCTGGCGAGGTGACAGTCAAGGGGATCGTCAAGGACGAGGCAGTCTTCGACGGTCCACCTGCCCGGTACACGATTCGGCTCCAGGACGCGACCGGTTCGATCAAGGTGACCTGGTTCAACAAGTACCTGGCGCATCAGATCCGTGCCGGAGATGAAATAACCATCAGTGGAAAGCTCGAACATGGGTACGGGATGCCGACCGCGACGAGTCCGGAATGGGAAAAATCGGGTGGTCCCAACCTGTCCACTGGCCGTCTCACTCCGGTCTACAACCTGACGCAGGGAGTCTCGCAGAAGCAAGTGCGCGTATTGACCAAAGCCGCTCTCGACATGACCGCATCGACGGTGGTCGATTATCTACCTGAATCGCTGCGCCGCCGACTCGACCTGATGCCGCTCGGCCAGGCGTACCGCGAGTCTCACTATCCGACCGACTATCGCTCATTGACCCGCGCGCACCAGCGGCTGTCGTTCGACGAGCTCCTGCTGCTCCAGCTTGGTCTGGTCAAGCAACGCGAAAACCGCAAGCGCGGTGTTGCACCGGGTTTCGATGTGGATCTGGCGGACCTTCCGGCGTTTTTCGCCCAGCTACCGTTTCAACTCACGTTCGCGCAGCGCCGCGCGCTCGACGAGGTGCTGTCCGATCTGCAGCAAGAGCGCCCAATGGCGCGATTGCTGCAAGGAGATGTTGGCAGCGGCAAGACGGTGCTCGCGGCTGCGGCGGCGCAGGTAGCCATTCGAAACGGCTTCCAGGTTGCCGTTGTCGCGCCAACCGAGATTCTCGCCGAGCAACACGCGACGAACTTTCAGAAACTCTTCGCTGGACTGCCCGAAGCAGATCAACCGACCATTCGCTTGCTGACCGGGGCCACTCGCAAGAAGGAGCGCACCCGCTTGATGGAGGAGTTGCGTGCGGGGACGATCGACATGCTCGTCGGAACGCATGCGCTGTTCGAAGATTGGGTGACCTTCGACGCGTTAGGACTGGTCGTGATCGACGAACAGCACCGCTTCGGCGTCCGGCAACGCAGCCTGTTGCCATCGAGAACGGGGCAGGTGCAACCGCATGTGCTTTCGATGACGGCCACGCCAATCCCGCGCACGCTCAACATGGTGCTCAACGGCGATCTGGACGTTTCCGTCATCGACGAACTGCCGCCTGGCCGCATCCCAATCGAGACCAAGCGTTTCAGCGCCATGGACCGCCAGCAGTCGTGGGAATTGGTGCGGCGCGAGGTCAACAACGGGCGACAAGCCTTCGTCATTTGCCCATTGGTCGAAGAGTCGGAAACGCTCGACGCCAAAGCCGCGGTCACTGAGGCTGAGTTCCTGCAACGCGAGGTTTTTCCCGAATTCAAGGTGCAGGTCCTCCATGGGCGCATGTCTGGCAAAGAGAAAGACCGCATCATGGAGGAGTTCCGCACCCGCGAATCGGATGTGTTGGTATCGACTTCGGTGATCGAGGTCGGAATCGACATCCCAAATGCATCGATCATGCTGATCGAAGGGGCGGACCGGTTCGGGCTGGCGCAGCTCCACCAGTTCCGGGGACGCATTGGCCGGGGACCGTATCAGTCCTACTGCCTGCTTCTGGCGGACGACGCAACGCCGGAGGCCGAGCAACGCCTGCAGATCATGGTCGATTCGAATGACGGGTTCGTTCTTGCTCAGAAGGATCTGGAGTTGCGCGGGCCCGGCGACTTCCTGGGCACACGGCAAAGCGGTCTGCCGGAGATGGCATCGACGATCCGCTGGTTCGACACGCGCACGCTCGACAATGCGCGTCGCGAAGCCGAGGCGATTCTGGCCGAGGATCCCGGCATGTCCTCTGACACGTGGCGCCCGCTGCGCGATCACGCGGCCCGGTTCTGGCAGTCGATGGCGCCTGACCTGATGCTGTCCTGATGGAGCAGCCACGATGCGCGTGACGACCGGTTCCGCCAAGGGGCGCAATCTCAAAGGACCCCCCACTTCGGGCACTCGACCGATGTCGGACAAGATCCGCCAGGCGGTCTTTTCAGCACTCGGGTCGCTCGGCGTCGAACCCGATCGCGTGCTCGATCTCTACGCCGGAACAGGAGCGATCGGAATCGAAGCGCTCTCGCGCGGAGCGGCCTGGTGCGACTTTGTCGAAATGACCGCGCCGGCGTCCGCTGTGGTGCGCGAGAACCTGGAGCGGACCCAACTGAGCGCGCAGGGAGAGGTTCATCGCCAATCGGTGCAGAGCTTTCTGCACAGGAAGTTGCCTCCCTACGATCTCGTCGTGCTGGACCCGCCGTATGCCGATCCCGCCATCGTCGAGACATTGTCCCAATTGGCGGAAAGTGCGCTGGTACAATCCGGGACGGTCGTTGTGCTCGGTCACTGGCCACGGCTCGTATTACCCGAGCAACTCGGGCGATTGGAATTGCTGAAGCGCCGTTGCCATGGCGACAGTTGCTTTTCCATTTTCGAGATCGTGGAGCCCATGCCGACAGACTAGGCGGACGCGGGCAGGGAGCGGAATCGAACGATGACTGGAAAACGAGCGGTCTACCCTGGCAGCTTCGACCCGATGACGATCGGGCATCTCGATGTTGCCCGGCGCGCGGCATCGCTATTCGAGCAACTCATCATCGGAATCTATCTCGGAAGCGACAAACCGGGAGCGTTGTTTACTCACGCCGACCGGGTGGAGATGGCGCGCGAGGCCGTGGCGAGCGTTCCGAATGTTTCGGTCGAGTGTTTTTCCGGCTTGACGGTCGATTTCGCCCGCGATCAAGACGCTTCGATCATCGTGCGCGGTCTGCGCGCGGTTTCGGACTTCGAGTATGAGTTCAAACTCGCGCATATGAACCATCATCTGGCGCCTGAGATCGAGGTCGTCTGCCTTATGACCTCATCGCGCAATTCGTTTGTCAGCTCCAGCTTCATTCGCGAGGTCGCGGCGCTGGGAGGCGATGTTTCAGGGTTGGTCCCGCCGAACGTTGCCGCGGTACTTCGCGAGCGTTTCGGGGACATGGCGGCCGCGCGACCGGTGGCGTCATGAGTTACGAAGACTACGGCCAGCCCGAGCCGGAGAATCGCGGCAACGAAGGCACGGTCGAACTCCTCTACCTCCTCGACCAGCTCGAGGATATGGTCGGTGTCAGCAAGCGCGTGCCGTTCAGCCATCGTGTCATGGTCGAAGAGGATGAATTCGTCGAACTGGTGGAGCAACTTCGTCTCGCAATTCCCAGTGAGGTCAAGCAGGCGCAGCGCGTGATCCGCGATCGCGAGCGGATCATCGCCGAAGCGCAGCAGGAGGCTTCGCACATTGTCGAGAACGCGCGTTCCCGCGCCGAATATCTCGTTTCCAGCGAGGGAATACTCAACGAAGCCAAACAGCGCAGCGAAGAGATCCTGCGCGCCGCCGAAGAGCGCAGGAAACGAGACAAGGGCGAGATCGACGTCTACGCCATGCAACAGTTCAACCGCATCGAACAGGCGCTGCGGGAAGGACTCGAGGTGATCGACTCAGCGGTGCAGGAGACTGTGGACAGGTTGCAGCAAGCTCGCGATTCAATCGGAACATAGGAAATCACCCAGGGAGTTCGAGTGGAACGGTTCTATCCCAAGCATGTCAGCCCGATCGGCCGGGCATTTGTCGCCGTGGCCTGGATCGAGGCGCTGACCTGGTTAGGTCTGCTCATCGGCATGATCCTGAAGTACGGAACGGATACCTCGGAACGCGGGGTCGAAATCATGGGGCCGATTCACGGGGTGGCATTCATCGCCTACTCGGTCGTCACGATCGCGGCGGCGGTAACGCTGAAGTGGAGACTGCATGTGGCGATCATCGCCCTGCTGGCGGCGGTCCCTCCGCTGGTGACGATTGCGGCCGAGTATTGGATCTCCGGTCGGGGAGACCTCGGCGAGGCGACCTCCCCCGGCCCCGCGCAGGCATAATCGCGCGTCCCCGATCAGCACAGCGCGACTGGCAACCGCGCCCGATTGCGGTATACTTCTGCGGTTACGCCGGGCTCGACCCGGCGTATTTGCCGTTTTGACACCAGCACGTCTGGCGTCTGCGGTCGAGCACTGAGACAAATCGATGGACCTTTACAACGAAACCGCCGTCAATGTCGCGACATTGCTGCAGGAACCGGTGGGCGCCAGTCGCACCTATTCCTTCCGGCTCGATCGGCTCGAACTGGACGCCGATCTCGTCGCTCGTGATGTGATGGGAGAAATGCGGCTGACACGCTTGTCGGACGAAATCCTGGCAAACGTCGAAGCCACTGCGGTCGTCGAACTTACCTGTCTGCGTTGTCTCGAACCGTACGATCAAGCGGCCAAGACACGCTTCCAGGAAGAGTTCCGGGTTGCGTACGATGTTCGGTCAGGCGCAGCAATGCGCAGTTCCGACGACGACGAGCGGTTCACGATTACTGACGCGCACGAGCTCGATGTTCGCGAGCCGTTGCGGCAAGAGCTGATCGTTTCGCTGCCGATGCGGCCGGACTGCGGCGTGCAATGCCCGGGGCCGCCGGCAATCGATGACGGCGGCGAGGATGAAATCGACAACAGATTCGCGGCGCTGGGCGCCCTTTTGAACGGATCGATAGAGGACTAGACCGTCGCGGCGTTGGCCGCGCGACGAGGAGAACGAACAATGGGCGCACTTCCCAAGCAACGTATCAGCCGGCATCGCCAGGGCAACCGCCGGCGCCACATTTTTCTCAAGACGCCGGAGCTGGTTCCTTGCCAGACCTGCCGTGAGCTCCACCGGGCGCACCACGTTTGCCCGAACTGCGGCTACTACCGCAATCGCCAGGTCATCGTCATCGAAGAGCGCTCCCGCACGAGCTAGGGAGCGCTCCTCGGGCGACTTCCAGTTCGACCGGTTTGCACGCACGCGTCGTTCGGCGCAACAATGGCATGGTCGGGCAGTTGCCCGCACTCGCCGGGGAACGCTCCCCGGTCGCTGAATCGACACGGGCAGCAGGAATCCAATGCGATACGCGGCCATAACAGGTTGGGGCATGGCAGTACCCGAACGGGTGCTGACGAATGCCGATCTGGAGAAAATGGTCGACACGAACGACGAGTGGATCGTCTCGCGCACTGGCATTCGCGAACGGCGGATCGTCGGGCCGAACGACAGCACCACCTCGCTCTCGGTTGCAGCGGCAACGCAAGCGCTCGAACGATCCGGTATCTCGGCCGAAGAGCTCGATCTGATCGTCGTCGCGACCTGTACCCCCGATCAGTTCCTCGTTTCCCAGGCTTGCCTCGTCCAGGCCGAACTCGGTGGCAAGGCAGCTGCCTTTGACCTTGGCGCGGCGTGCGCCGGGTTCGTCTACGCTCTCTCGACCGCGTCACAGTTCATTCAGGCCGGAATGTACGAGCGCGTGCTCGTGATCGGCGCCGACACGCTGACGCGTTTCGTCGATTACTCCGACCGCAGCACCTGCATTCTCTTCGGCGACGGAGCTGGCGCTGTTGTGCTGGAAGCGACCGATGAGCCACGCGGCACATTGTCGACCGTGCTCGGCGCCCATGGCGAAGGCTACAAGCACCTCTACATCCCGGGCTGGGGCGCCTTTGTGCCCGAATCGGCGGGCATCTTCCCGGAGTACCGTCCCTTCTTGCAAATGAATGGCCGCGAGGTCTTCCGGTTTGCCGTGACCGCCATGGGAGATGCGGCTGTGGAAGCCGTCGAGCGCGCCGGGCTCCAGTTCGGCGATATCGACATGCTGATTCCGCATCAGGCCAACCTGCGCATCATCGATGCCGCGGCGCGCCGGCTCGACCTTTCCATGGACAAGGTCTGGGTGAACCTCGACAAGTACGGCAACACCTCCGCCGCCTCCATCCCGATTGCGCTTTGCGAAGCAGAAGCTGCTGGTAAGGTCAAGGACGACGACAATCTCGTCTTTGTGGCCTTCGGTGGCGGCCTCGCCTGGGCGGCAAGCGTGATCCGTTGGGGCGGAATCAAGAAGGCGCCAGAGCATCGAAGTCCGAACGGCGTGACGGTGGAACAACCGATCGCCACTGCAATTGGAGCGGAATGACACCCATGAGCGAGCAAAAGCGGGTAGCCATCGTCACTGGCGCAACACGCGGTATCGGACTGGCCGTTGCAGCGCGGTTGGCGCGGGACGGATATGACATCGTTGCCAACTACCGAGGCGATGATGACGTGGCTGAAGCCGCACGCAAGGAACTCGAAACAACCGGGCGATCCATCGTGCTGACCAAGGGCGATATCTCCAATGCCGACGATGCCGGCGCGCTCATCGAGACCGCGCTCTCGGAACTCGGCCAGCTCGACGTTCTGGTGAACAACGCGGGTATCACGCGCGACACGTTGATGATGCGCATGAGCGAGGACGACTGGGACGCGGTTATCGACACCAATCTCAAGGGCGCGTTCCTGACATCGAAAGCGGCCATTCGCCCGATGATTCGCCAGCGATCCGGCCGGATCATCAACCTCACCTCGGTCGTTGGGCTCGTCGGCAATGCTGGTCAGGCAAACTATGCCTCGGCCAAAGCGGGGCTCGTTGGACTCACCAAGTCGATGGCAAAGGAAGTCGGGTCGCGCGGCATAACGGTCAACGCGGTTGCTCCCGGCTTCATCGAAACCCGGTTGACCGATGTGCTCAATCAGGAACTCAAGGAAACTCTGCTCAAGCAAATCCCGGCCGGACGACTGGGGCAACCAGACGATGTCGCTGGCGCGGTCGCGTTCCTCGCCTCCCCCGATGCGTCGTACATTACCGGCCATGTGCTGACCGTCGATGGCGGTCTCTTCATGGCCTAGGAACGCGGCAACGCGTGCAAGAGTACGGCTGACCCATGGCTGGCGTTCGCAAAGTTCTCATAGCTAACCGCGGCGAAATCGCTGTCCGCATCTTGCGTGCGTGCCGCGAAGTCGGCATAGGCGCCGTTGTCGCCTACAGCGAAGCCGACCGCGATTCACTGGCGGTCAGACTCGCCGATGAGGCTGTTTGTATCGGCCCATCGCAATCTGCACGCTCCTATACCAACATTCCAGCATTGATGAGCGCCGCGCTGGTGACCGGGTGCGATGCGCTTCACCCCGGCTATGGCTTTCTCTCCGAGAATGCGTATTTGGCCGAGATCTGCGCTCAGCTCGGGATTACCTTCATCGGGCCGCCGCCGGACGTGATTGCCAAGATGGGCGACAAGTCGGTCGCCAGGCAGATCATGAAGCAAGCCGGCGTGCCGACAGTTCCGGGTTCAGAGGGTGTCGTGCGTGATCTGCCTTCCGCCAAAGAGGCGATTCGCCGTATTGGATACCCTGCGCTGATCAAGGCAGTGGCTGGAGGTGGCGGACGTGGGATGCGTGTGGTGACCAGCGAAGGCGAACTGGCGCGGCTCTTTTCCATCGCCCAACAGGAAGCCGAGGCGAATTTCGGTTCCGGCGATGTCTATATCGAGCGCTTTGTCGACAAGCCGAGACACGTCGAGGTGCAGGTGTTGGGCGACATGTTCGGTCACATCTACGCGATCGGCGAGCGGGACTGCTCGTTGCAACGCAGACACCAAAAACTGGTCGAGGAGGCCCCGGCGCCGAATCTTCCCAAGAAAACGCGCGAGAACCTGTTGCGTGCCGCGATCAAGGGAGCCAAAGCGGTTGGCTATCAGAATGCCGGCACACTGGAGTTTCTGGTCGATTCCAGCGGTAACTTCTATTTCATGGAAATGAACACCCGCATACAGGTCGAGCACCCCGTCACCGAGCGGGTGTACGGACTCGATCTGGTCGCATGGCAGCTGCAGATTGCCTCTGGTGCAGAACTCAAGCTCGAGAATCGCGACCTGGAACCGAACGGCTATTCCATCGAGGCGCGCATCACGGCCGAGGATCCGGCCAATGACTTCCAGCCGGGCGCTGGGACGGTCGATACTGTGGTGCTTCCTGGCGGACCCGGCATCCGCGTCGATACGCATCTCTATCCCGGCTACCGCGTGCCGCCCGACTACGATTCACTGCTGGGAAAGGTCATTTCCTGGGGTCAGACGCGGGAGCAAGCCGTCAACCGGCTCGATCGCGCGCTTTCGGAGACGTTCATTTCCGGTATCCCGACCACAACATCGTTCTTGCGGTTGCTCATTTCCGATGGCGACTTCCGCCGAGGCGATGTGCACACCGGGTACGTGGCGGACTTCATGCATCGAAATGCCGCGATCATCTCGCGACTCGGGGACGGGCTCCCGGCGCCCGCGGGATGGACGCAATGAGCGACTCGGACGGAAATAACCCTCGACGTCCGGCCCAAAAGAAGTCGAACCGCCAGCGCAAACCGAACGCGCGCCGGGCAGCGCGCACGTTGGCGCTCCAGGTTCTCTACGAAACCGACCAAACGGACCATGACCTGAGCGAGGTGCTCGATCGCTCGATCGAGACCGAATCGCCCAGCGAAGAGACGGTCGCATACCTGCGCGTGCTGATCGATGGCATTCATCGACACAAGATCGCCATCGACCGGGAAATCGAGTTGGCCGCGCCAGCGTTTCCCATCGGGCAGCTTTCCCCGGTGGACCGCAACGCGCTGCGTATCGCGATCTTCGAGTTGCGCTACACGACGGACGTTCCCATGAAGGTCGCAATCAATGAAGCGGTAGAACTGGCAAAGCGGTTTGGCGGTGACAGTTCCGGGCGATTCGTCAATGGCGTGCTCGGAACAGTGGTGGACCGACTCCCGGAATCGAGCACCTAGCGCCGATCGAAGAGGCATTCGCCCACCTGCCGTTCTTTGCAGTGGGGAAGCGCTCGTGTATCATCGGCCCGTTACGGTCGTTGCGCGCTGGCCCAGTTGGTCGCCACACGCGAGACGGCCGCTTCACAATGTGGAGAAGTGAAAAATGTCTCGTTCCGCAGGGCCGGAAGCGGGACCAGTTTTTTGCAAGAGGAGGAAGTACGAGTGGCAACCAATTTCGAACGCGTTCGCGTTATCGTCGCCGAGCGGCTTGGTGTCGATGAGGACACGATCACCATGGACTCCGAGTTCATTGGCGATTTGAACGCCGACTCGCTCGACCTGGTCGAGGTCATCATGGCGCTCGAGCAGGAGTTCGGCACCGAGATCAAGGACGAGGATGCCGAGTCGATCCGTACCGTTGGCGACGCCGTCGCATTCATCGACGAGCGCAGCTAACTCCCCGATTCCGGGCGTCCTCACACACATTTCCCGAGTTCGACGCCCGGCGGGCGTGACGTGAAAATGCGGCAGCGCGTATCCTTTGCGCGTTGCCGCACCGTCGCGGCCGAACCACTCCGGCTTCGTTTCGCCTTTGCTTCACGCGATCAGCCGGTCCGCCCTACGTCGGAGTAACGATTCGTGGCTCGTGCCATCAAGATGCCAAAAGTCCCCCTTCCCAGTTTCCCTGGGAAGGACGATGAGGACTACGAGGACGTATTCGAGGAGATGACGCTCGCGGAGCACCTCGATGAGCTCCGTTCGCGCCTCGTCAAGACCTGTGTGGGAATTGGCATCGCCTTCATTGGCGGTCTCTTTCTCACACGACCATTGCTCGGCCTCGTTCGCGACAACGCGAACATCGAGCGGTTCGACGTGATCGATGCTACCGAGCCGATCACATCCTTCTTCAAGACCGCGCTCTATATCGCAATCGCGGTCGCGCTGCCCTTGATCTTCTATCAAATCTTTGCATTCGTTTCGCCTGGCCTGACGCGCAAGGAGAAACGCTACGTCTACGGCTCTTTGCCGTTCGTGGTGGTCTTCTTCCTGGCTGGCGCGGCATTCGCGTTCTTTCTGGCCATTCCCAGAGCGTTCGAGTTCCTTTCGAACTTCAACAGCGACCTGTTCGACTATTCCCCGACGTTTGGCAGCATCGCTGCGTTCTACATCCAGGTCTCGCTGGGCATGGGAATCGCGTTCGAACTGCCGATCATCATGTTCCTGCTTTCTCGTTTGGGGATCGTCAGCCCGAAACGAATGTCCGCTTCCCGCCGCTATGCGGCGGTGATCGTAATGATTGCTGCTGCGATCATTACGCCGACTCCTGACCCATTCAACATGCTCTTCGTGGCCGCGCCAATCTACTTGCTTTACGAGGTCGGAATCATCTTCGCCAAGATCGCCGCACGGCGACGTAAGGGCGAGAACATCGACGACTCACTTCCCGCGCTCGAGGCGTGATTCATCGGCCGGGGAGACGAGCACGGTTCGCTCATTGCGATAGGTGACCATTCCAGGTCCAGCACCCTTTATCTTGCGGACATCACGGCGTCTGGCAATGTCGACTTCGACCTTGCCAGACGTTCTGCTCTTGCTGTAGTACGCCGCCACCGCAGCCGCACGTTCCAGCGCCTCATTCGACGGCTCACGGCCATTGCCTCGCACGACCACATGTGAGCCCGGCACTCCCCGGGCGTGTAGCCACCAATCGTCCGGGCCGGCGATATCGAACGTCACACGATCGTTCTGTGGCCCGGAACGTCCAACATAGATCAAGTTGCCCTCGTGGTCCTGCGTCGGCCGGACGCGATCGGGATCCTGTTTTCGCCGCCTTTCCGGCTTGCCGGATTCGACGCCCGCATATGCTTGCCACTCGGCGACCACGCCCTCGATTTCCTCGAATGACGATGCGAGCAGCGCCATAGTCTCGATCTGATCCAGGTACGCGAGCTCGGTCCTGGCATCCTCGAGTTGCTCCTCGACCTCTCCGGAACCGCGCTGCATTCGGCGATATCGCTCGAAATAGTCGGCGGCAGCATCCTTCGCCTGACGAAGCGGGTCGAGCGGAATGCGCTCGCCATCGACCTCGAGCTCGGATTGCCCGGGAACCAACTCCCACAGGTTGGCATAGATCGCCTCGCCCCAGCGACGGTAGCGATCTGCCTCGGCCACGGAGGCCTGCTGCTTCTCGACAGAACGAACCCGGCCGTTGACTGCGCTGCGCCGCTCGGCTATGCGTGCCAGCAAGCGGTTGCGCCGCCCGTCGTGACGGCCGCCGATCGAGAGTTCCGTCTTCTGCCAGGCGTCGACCACGGCAGATATCGAGTCAACATGCGTCTCGGTTCCTTCCTGCTGAAGGGATAGGAAGGGAATGGCCGCATATCCTATGAGCGAGCCGTCCCCGTCGTGATAGAGACAAGGCTGCCAACTGTTGGTCCTCAACGGCGCTACGATCGCTTGTATGGCATCTGCGAGCGGAGTTGGGTTGCACTGGCCCACCTGAGCGTCCTGTGCTCCTGCAGCGCGCCAGACGGCCTCTGACGCCATTGCAGGACTGAATCCTTGCACCCCATCCACCAGCGTCTTCTGAAGCGAGGCATCGCGTGGCACAGCGTCGAGTAGCAAGCGGATGGCGCCAGGAGTCGCGGCGCGTGGATCGAGCCCATGCCATGCTGGTGGGAGCACGTAGCTGGCCGACGGCCAGATCGGCCGCACGCGGCTCATCCTGGGAGTCACGCGCTTCAGGCTGTCCATCACGCGACCATTGGCGTCGACCAGGATGACATTGCTGCGCCGGCCCATCAGCTCGATCACGAGCGTTGTCTCGATGACCTCCGACGGCAGGTTCTCTTCCGCGTCGTCGACTGCGCCATCTCCGTCGGGCTCATCGTCGCCGCGATGATGGGCCCAAAACCGCTTGGCCATCTTCAGCCGCACGATTCGCTCGAGCGGCGGTTGGTCGATGTCCAGCAGGGTGGCGCCGCGCACGTACTTGCGCAACAAGAGTGAAAAGGGCGTGACCAAACCGGGATCGACGGCAAACGGATCGACTGATCGGTAGAACGCGGGCTCCGGATCGCCAATCGTCGCCACCACATGCTGCCGTCGTCGGTCGCGATAGACTTCCAGCGCGATCGATTGCGCGTTGCGCAACCCGACCCGCTGGATGCGGCCACCGGGGAGCGATCCAGAAAGCTCGTCGATTACCGCCGCGGTCGTCAAGATGTCGTACATACTTCCTCGTCGTGGCCGGTCGTACCGGTCATGATTCTATCGGCCGGTGAGATGCGCGAACGACTTTCTGAGGTGGGGTTGCTGTGAACGAAGGTGATCTGTTGCTGTCGGATCTGCGCAATCGTCGCAAGCCGAAGCTGTTCGTGATCACCGGTCCTTCCGGCGCGGGCAAGGATACGATCGTCAAAGACCTGCGCGAGCGCTTCCCTGAGATTCACGTTGCCGTCACCGCAACCACTCGCGAGCGTCGCCCGGGAGAGGCGGAAGGGGTCGACTACTTCTTTCTCGACCCGGAAACCTTCCTGGAACGACTCGCAAACGACGAGTTCATGGAATCGGCGCAGGTCTACGGCAAACCGTATGGTGTGCCCCGCAACCAGATTCGGCACGCGTTGGAGCGTGGCCAGGACGTGCTGCTCAAGGTCGATGTGCAGGGAGCCGCGACGATCAAGGAACGCTGGCCGGAAGCGATCGTCATCTTCGTCTCCCCAGGTTCGATGTCTCAGCTCCTTCATCAGCTACGACACCGAAAAACCGACAATCCGGAAGACCTGATGCGGCGGTTCGGCGAAGCCGAGTCGGAGCTTCCGATGGCGCTCGAGTTCGACTATTTTGTCTTCAACGAGTTCGACCGTCACGAGCAGGCCACCGGTGAGATCGAGGCGATCATCCGGGCCGAACGTTTGCGCACCAGGCAACAGTCCCCGACGGTCTAGTCAGATGCGCGACGACCGCCCTCGACCACGCGGATATGTCTGCCCCCGAGCAGTCGCGCCACCCACGCTCGATGGGACCCTCGACGAGGCGATCTGGGGCCACGCTCCCTGGAGCGAGCTGTTTGTCGATATCGAAGGCGACCGAAAACCCGCTCCCCTGTTCGACACCCGGATGCGCATGCTCTGGGACGACGATGCGCTCTACATCGGCGCACGGCTCGATGAGCCCCATGTTTGGGGCACGATTACGCAGCACGATGCGGTGATCTATCACGACAATGACTTCGAGGTCTTCCTGGACCCTTCCGGGCGTGGTCATCATTACGTCGAATTGGAGGTCAATCCACTTAATACCACCTGGGATCTGCTGCTTACGCACCCCTACCGTTCAGGGGGTATGCCGATCTCGGGCTGGGAGTTCGCGGGCGTTCGCACCGCAATCGCGATCGACGGGACGCTGAACGATCCTTCCGATATCGACATTGCATGGACCGTCGAGATTGCCATCCCGTGGGCGAGCCTGCGCGATGTCGCCGGGGTGCCCTGCCCTCCCAGAGACGGCGATCAGTGGCGCATCAATTTTTCCCGGGTCGAGTGGCAGCATTCGGTGATCGACGGCGCCTATCGCAAGCCCCCGGACACCCCTGAGTACAACTGGGTTTGGTCGCCACAACATGCGATCGATATGCACCGCCCGGAATGGTGGGGAGTGTTGCAGTTCTCCGACCGCACGACCGACCTGCCGGAGGTGCGCCCGCTCGAAGAATGGGATGAGCGGATGGCGTTGTTGGACGTCTGGGAGGCGGAGCAGGCGCACCGGCAGTCGACCGGTCGATTCACCGAGGACCTAGACGCACTCGGGTTCGACATCCCCGGCCTCGAACTGGAAGCGACCAGCACCATGTTCGAGGCCCGACTGGGACATTGCTCGATCGATCACGAGTTGCGCTGGCGCGTGCCGTAGCTTCCGACTCCTCACAGTCGACGACCCATCGAGTCTGCGCATCGAACGCGTGGTTCCGATCAGGGTGCCTTATTCGCCGATGACGGCGTACTCCTCCTTGGAGAGCTCTTCCTCGGAGACCTTGAACAGGGTCGAACGGTCCTCCACCCGGTCGACGAAGAGAATGCCGTCGAGATGGTCGATCTCGTGCTGAATGACACGCGCCAGAAAGCCCTTGGCCTTCATGCGGATGTGCTTGTTGTCCAGATCGATCGCCTTGACTGTAATCGACTCGGCCCGCGGAACATCGCCGACCCAGAGCGGAATACTCAGGCAGCCCTCTTGTCCAGTCACTCTTCCTTGCGCCTTGACGATCTCCGGGTCGATCAAGGTCAGGCGCACTTCTTCCTGGTCCTCTTCTTCGTCCTTCGCAACATGAACCACGATGATGCGGCGCATCAACCCGATCTGTGGCCCCGCCAACCCAACTCCGGGCGCGGCGTCCATCGTCTCGTGCATATCCGCCGCGATCTTTCGCAACCCCTCATCGACATGTTTGATGCGCGTCGCCTTTTGCCGAAGACGCGGGTCGCCCTCGAGCACAATGTCCAGTTTCGCCATGGTTTTCAGAATCGTTTCGTCGTATCTCAGCGCAGGCGCGCCGCCCGGCACATGCAGGTTCAAGTATCGCCGACGTTCGGACGAGGCTCAATACCTCACAACAGGCTCTGCGGGTCGACATCGATGGTCCAGGGCGCCCGCAGCGGGATTGCGGAGATGAGGTCAGCGAATCCAGTGACTTCGCCCCGAACGATGATCTGCCATTGGTAGGTATCGCGAATCTTGGCGACGAAGGCCGGCGCCGGCCCGAACACCTCCGCCTCGAACCCGTTCGCCCGGATCACGTCGTTGATCTCAGCAGCGAGTGTTTCCCCTTCCTCGCGGCACGTTTCGTCGGATCGGTCGCGCATCGAGAGACGGATCAAGCGTGAAAACGGTGGATACCGTTGCTGTGCCCGAAACTCGATCTCGCGTTCATAGAAGCCCGTGTAGTCGTGCTTTGCGGCCGCCTGAATGGCGTAGTGGCGGGGTGTGTAGGTCTGGACAACCACACGTCCCCGTGTAGAACGCCGGCCAGCCCGTCCGGCAACCTGGGTGAGCAGCTGGAACGTCCGCTCTGCCGATCGAAAGTCGGGCAAGTAGAGGGCGCTATCTGCTTGCACCACACCGACCGCGGTCACACGGGGGAAGTCGAGTCCCTTGGCGACGATCTGGGTGCCGACGACGATATCGACATCGCCACGTTGAATGCGACGGATGGTGGAGTCATATCCGCCCAGGCGCCGAATGGAGTCGCGATCGACCCGCATGACGCGTGCGCCGGGAAAGAGCCTCGCCGCTTCCGCTTCGATTCGCTGCGTACCGGCCCCGAAGTAGTCGAGCGGCCCGTCGCATTCCGGACAGCGTTGCACCGGGCGCATCTGGAATCCGCAGCGATGGCACAGCAGCCGCTGCATATCCCGGTGGTAAACGAGCGGAATGTCGCAATGTGGGCAGTCGATCGATCGGGTACAGACCCGGCAAATCACAATCGTCGACATGCCGCGCCGATTGAGCAGAATGATCGACTGCTCAGCGCGCTCGAGCGACGAGCCGATCAGTTCTTGCAGCGGGCTCGAGATGAGGGCGGCGCCAGTCGCTTTCACCTCATGCCGCATATCGACAATATCGACATCCGGCATCTCCAGAATGCGATCGCGCTGCTCGTTGTCCAGACCGCCAGGTGAATACCCAACCCGATCCGGGAGCGACACCAGGGTAAAGGCGCCACGTCTCGCCGCATAGAACGTCTCGACCGATGGAGTCGCGCTGCCCAGGATCAGCGACGCGCCACGCGTTTGCGCCAGTTTGTGCGCGAGCCGGATCGCCTGATACCGCGGAATCGTGTCCTGTTTGTAGGCGCTGTCCTGCTCCTCGTCGATCACGATTGCGCCAAGCTTGGGAACGGGCGCGAACAGCGCCGACCGCGGTCCGACCACGATCGAGCGTTCGCCGCGCGCAATGGCATTCCAGGTGGCGTATCGGTCGCTATCGCTCAGTTCGGAATGAATGACCGCGACCCGGCCGGGAAACCGCTCCTCGAAACGGCGCACGACCTGCGTTGCGAGCGCAATCTCTGGCACCAGGACGACCGTACCGAGTCCTTCGCGCTCACTCCAGGCAGCCGCGCGCAGATAGAGCTCCGTCTTGCCGCTCCCCGTGACCCCATGGACGAGCATCGGACGCGCCGACCGGCGTTGCAGCTGGCGTTCGATGTCGTGCCAGGCCACCGCTTGCGCGCGCGACAAGAGCGGCGGACTCGACGGTTCCACCTCACGCTCGTACATCGAAATCGGCAGCTCGATGAACTCGATTGCCCCTTTTTCAGCGAGCGCGCGGAGACTCGCGCCATCGACTCCTTCCAGCGCGATGACGTCGCGATAGCGCAGCAGCGGAAGATCAGCTGTGCGGGAGAGGCGCGACTGTTGCCGCAGCTGTTCCAGCGTCTTGCGTTGCTTGGCAGAGCGGCCGGCAATTTTCTCGTCGGTCGAGTGCACCCGAATCAACCGTTCCGTCCGTTCGGCGGGAATCCGATCGATTGGTCGATTGAAGCGTTCCACCAACCCGAGCCGTTCCAGCTCGGGGATCACCGAGGTCAGTCTGCTTCCTGCTCTTCTCCTCGCATCGGCAAGCGACATCGACGACCGCTCGCCGAGCATCTCGATCACGCGCGATTGAAGCTGGGTCAACTCATCCGGCTTTGGGACGGCTCCGGGAACAATTCGGATCCACGGCTCCGATGCATGCAGCTCACCTGGCGGAAGAAACGGCTGGGCTGCGTCGTAGAAACCGCAGCGAGTGGTAGCGGCCATCCACTCAGCAACCTCCATCGCCCAGGCCGGAAGCACGAATTCCGGCTCGACGATCGAGTCGACCGGCCGCAGCTCGAAGTCCGGAGTCACATCGTGTAGGCGCGTGACGATGCCGGGCTCCAGCCGGCGACGCAACGGCACGCGCACGAGTTGCCCAATCTCGAGCACGCGCTGGAGCTTCTCCGGCACCGCGTACGTGTAGATTCCGTCACCCGTGACTGCGGCAGACGGTGGAGCAATATCGGCATAGAGGAACCGCTGGTCCGTCATGCACGCAGCCTACACCGCATTACGACACAGAACAAATGTTCCTATCTGTCAAGGAGCTGAGCATAGGCATCGATGTTCGCAAACACCGATGGCCCGCCGCCAGTGTGCAGGTAAACAATCGATTCGTCCGGCCCAACGTCGCCAGCGAGGACATCCGCGATCAAACCGGCGAGCGCTTTTCCGGTATAGACCGGATCGAGCACGATGGCTTCGGTACGGGCCAGCATGCCGATGGCTTCCATACCGTCGTCGGTGGGAATCGCGTAGCCCGCCCCAACATGCCTATCGTCGATGACGATTTGCTGCTGGCTCACCCGTTCGTCTGCGCCCAACAGGGCGAGTGTCTCGTTCGTCAGTGGCACGCATTCGGCGGAGAGTTCCTCCCAGGTTCCCTCTACAGCCACTCCTCGCACCTCAAACGACGCTCCCGCGAGCATCGCGCCCGCCACGAGACCGGCCTGGGTTCCCTGCGATCCCGTCGGAAAGTAGAGCCGCGTTGGCTGGAGTCCAAGCGCGTCGAGCTGGTCCTGGAGCTCGAAAACGCAGTTCACATAGCCCAGCGCTCCGATGGGAACGCTGCCGCCCGTTGGAACCAGGTACGGTCGCTCTCCCTGGCCTCGAGATCGGCAAACACACGCGCCATTTCCGGCTTGCGCTGCTCCGATCCCGCGACCAATCGCACCTCCGCTCCGAGCAGCCGGTCGAGCAACAGATTTCCGGTAAGCTCGGAACCTCGCCGCGTGTCGAGCACCAGCACGCAGCGCATCCCGGCCAGGGACGCCGCCGCAGCGGTCTGCCGAGCATGGTTGGATTGCGCCGCGCCTTCGCTGATCAGCACGGTCGCTCCCTTCTCCAATGCGTCGCCGGTCAGGTATTCCAGCTTGCGGGACTTGTTGCCGCCGTACGCCAGACCGGTCATGTCATCCCGCTTGATCCAAATCTGCGGTGCACGGGCGCCGAGCGCCCGCTCGAGGTTGCGCGCGCGCTGCAGCGGCGTTGGAAGAAATGTCAGGGGAAACCGTGGAAAGGCCGCCAATGCTTCCCGGAAATTGTTCTCTGTGCCCAAAGCCGCATGTCTCCTCGCGATATCGATACGGGGACCTCGGTCCGAGAGCCGCAAACCGACTCTATACTGAGACGTGATATTCGCACGAGTTCGTCCAGGGAGTTCGAAAGATGGTGCAATCGGCAGTCGAACCCGGTTTGATCGGGGAATACGAGGACCGGTTTGCCGGCTCGAAGCGGATGCACGAGCGCGCTCGTGGCGCGCTGGCGGGTGGAATTGCGCATGATGGGCGATACATCAAACCCTTCCCGATCTATGTCGATCGCGCCGAGGGCGCATACAAGTGGGACGTCGATGGCAATCGCCTGATCGACTATGCAATGGGCCACGGTTCGCTGATTCTTGGGCACAACAACCCCGAAGTCATGACCGCCGTACACGAAGCGTCATCGAAAGGCACACATTTCGGTGCGGGTCACGAGGCAGAGATCAAGTGGGCTGAGAAGGTCATCGAGCTGATTCCCTCGGCCCAACTGGTGCGCTTCACTGCTTCCGGCACCGAAGCCACCCTGCTGGCGATGCGCCTGGCGCGCGCCTACTCCGGCAAGCCGAGCATCCTGAAGTTCGAGGGCCATTTTCATGGCTGGAACGACTATCTGATCAAAGGCGAGAAGCCACCGTTCGAGAGCCCATCCAACCCGGGTGTCCCTGACGAGGTCGGCCGAACGGTGGCCGTCCTGCCACAGGACGATCTTGGCATGGTCGAAGAGCGGCTGGCCCAGGGCGACATTGCCGCCATCATTGCCGAACCGAGCGGCGGGTCCTGGGGACAAATCCCAATGGAAGCGGATTTTCTGAGGGATCTGCGCGAGATTGCGACGCGCACCAACACGATCCTGATCTTCGACGAAGTGATCACCGGGTTCCGCTGGTCGCCAGGCGGCGCCCAGGGTCGCTTCGGAATCATCCCCGATCTCACAACAATGGCGAAGATTCTGGCGGGAGGCTTCCCTGGCGGCGCTGTCGCGGGCCGGGCGGACATTATGGAAGGGCTGGTCTTCAAGGACGAGCCAGGCTGGAATGCCACCAAGAAGGTCATCCACCCGGGGACCTATAACGGCAACCCTGTTGCGGCAACTGCGGGCTACACCTGCCTTGGGATCTGCGCCAACCCGGAAATCCAGATCTATTGCGACGACCTGACCGCGCGCCTCCGCTCCGGAATCAACACGGTCCTGGAGAATCGCGGTGTCGACGGTTGCGCCTGGGGTGAGTCCTCGGTCTGGCACGTGATTCTGGGCCACAAGGTGCCGAATCGCACCGCCGGCGACCTGCGCGCCCCGGAGGGAATCGCGACCGACGTGCTCAAGGCGAGTGGCAAGGCGGGTTTGAACACCCCGTTGGCGATCGCGATGGCGATCGAGGGAGTGGACCTCTTCAACGGGGGCGGCTTGCTGAGCATCGCGCACACCGAAGGCGATATCGACCACACAATCGACGCCTTCGACAAGTCGCTCACGAGACTCCAGGCGGACGGTCTTCTGTAGATCCAGCGAAACGATCCGGCGTCAGATGGGCGGGGCCAGATGGCTCCGCCTATCCCTTTCCGAGCCGAGGATCAATCCGGAGTCCGGACGATCACCAAGGGGTACGGCCCAGTGTTTCAACGTCGGGTCCGCACGGAGCGATCGTGGGGCGTCTATGGGTGTCCAATCGGATTCCGCATCCGCGAGTCACGGCCTCTCGGAAAGGAGACGTCGATAGTCCTCTACTGTGTCGATATCGATCGGCACTGGTCGATCGAACTCGACAAACCGCACCCGGTCTCGATGCGCTCGAACGACTTGGCGCGCGCCGGTGTCGCCAGTCAGCTGCATGAGCTCGCGGTCGTATGCCCGCCCGAAAACGACCGGACTGCGCGCCTCGCCTTGCCACGAAGCCATCGCAATCGAATCAGGGGCGTCATCGAATGCGGCAAGCACTCTCTGCAAATCCTCGGCAGTGACACCCGGTTGATCGCCAAGCATGAGGAGCGTCCCGGAGCGGAGCGGATCGGCCGAGGCAATCGCGGCAACGATCGACGTGCTTTGTCCTTCGACTGCACGGTCATTGATGACTGCGCGGGCATCTCCGAGCTCGATGCGCTCCAGGATGTCCGGCGCCGATTCCCCCAGGATGACCAGCACTTCGGAAACATCCGCCCCTTGCGCGGCGTCGATCGCCCACTGCACGAGCGGCTTTCCACGCAGTTCCAACAGTTGCTTCGGTCGCCCGAGCCGCCGGGAGAACCCGGCCGCCAGAATTGCGGCGGAAACCCCGGACTCGTGTTGCATTGCTAGACGCGAGCGCGAATATTGCCCGTGGCGCTCGTGAGCGGAGTGCCGTCGCGTCCGTGCCGCACCGCGATGATCTCGGCAAGGATGGAAATCGCCATCTCTTCGGGTGTGCTGGCCCCGATGTTGAGTCCGATCGGCCCACGAATCCGAGCGAGTTGTTCCTCGGTGGCTCCCGCCTCTATCAAGCGCACCCGGCGGTCCGCGCTCGTCTTTCGGCTGCCGACAGCGCCGATATACCGCGCATCCGTGGAAAGCGTGCCCATGAGCGCGGGCTCGTCGAACTTGGGATCGTGGGTCAGGATCGCGACATAGGTATTCCGGTCGATTGGCGTCTGCACGATCGCATCCTCCGGCCAACCCTGGATCAGCTCGTCGGCTGTTGGGAAGCGCTCTGGTGTGAGCAGCTTGGCGCGCGCGTCGGTGACGATTACCCGGAAACCAAGCAGCTTGCCGAAGGTCGCCAGGGACTGCGCGACATGGACGGCCCCGAAGATCAGAAGCGTTGGCGGGGGTGGGAACGATTCGAAAAAGAGGTCGACCTCGCCTCGATCGGTCGTGAACGTCTGCGTGAGCGAGCGCTCGTCGTCGAGCAACCGGCGGGCCTCCGGAATCGCGAATTCGTCCAGAGAGGATGACCCCAGGGTCCCGATAACGTCATCCTTCAGAACAGCCAATTTCTGGCCGGCGCCTTCGCCCTTGACCACCGTCACCACGGCGACCGGAATCGACCCCGCAATCGCGTTTCTGACCGAGGCAAAGACCGCGGCTGCGTCGTTCATTCGATCGTGACCGGCTCGACAAAGACCTCGATGGTCCCACCGCAGGCGAGGCCAACGTCCCACGCCATTTCGTCAGTAATGCCATAGCGGACCAACTTCGGCCGCCCTGACTTGATGACCTCTTGCGCCTCGTCGAAGACCGCGGTCTCGACGCAGCCACCGCTCACCGATCCGGCCAGATCTCCGTCACTGGACACGGCCATGGCCGCCCCAACGGGCCGAGGCGCGGATCCCTCTACCTTGACGACCGTCGCGATTGCCACCTTGCTGCCGTTGGCATGCCACTGGTCAATGTCGTGCAGCAGTTCTTTCACGTTTTCTTCCTCCCTGTGACAAGGGTTTGCCATCCATCATCGGCCCGATGTTGACAGCCAATTGGCCCCGGGCAGTTACGAATGGCTTGAGTGCTTGCGAATCGGCCGACGCCGGCTGGATGCTGCGGTTTGCGCGCACCGGCGGCGTGTCTTCGACGTCACTGAGAAGCTCGGCCAGCGCTTCCAGGCTCTTGAGATTGTGAATTGGCAGAAAGGCATCCACAAACGGCAAGGCCGCGCGGATCCCCTGCGTGAGCGGCTGATACCCGGGCGCTCCGAGGAGCGGGTTCAGCCAGATCAGGCGCCGACACGAACGCTGCAGTCGCGCCATCTCGGTCGCAAGGAGCTGCGGATCGCCACGATCCCATCCATCCGAGATCATCACGACGGTCGCTCCCGAACGCAGCACACGCCGGCTCCACTCATAGTTGAATGTCTTGATCGACTCACCGATACGCGTGCCCCCGGACCAATCGTGGACCGAGTTGACCACTTGCTCGATGGCGTCATCGACGTTCTTCTTGCGCAGCTCCCGCGTGATGCGTGTGAGCCGGGTGCTGAACACGAAAACTTCCACGTTCTCGAGCCCCTGCTCCATGGCATGCACGAACTGCAGCAAGAGACGAGAATACCGGTCCATCGAGCCGCTGATATCGCAGATGAGCACGAGCGGACGCATCTTCACCTTGTTGCGCCGGCGCTTGAGCTCGATCGGAACGCCGCCGTGTTTCATGCTCTGCCGGAGCGTCCGGCGGTAGTCGATGAAATCTCCGGAGCTGGATTTCTCCTTGCGGCGGGTCTCACGCGTTCCGAGCCGCCAGTTCATGCTGGCGATCAGACGCCGCGCCTCGGCGATCTCATCAGGAGTAAATTGGGCGAAGTCCTTCTTCTTCAGCACCTCGCGCGCGCTGAAAACGATGACGTCCTCGGGAAGCGCGTCGAGATCCTGCTGGTCTTCGCTCGTCTGGTCCTCGGAATCCTCGACTGCAACCACCGCGCGCTCTTTCTTGGCGCTTGCGGCGTTGTCGGCAGCCTGCTTCTTGCTCGCCTGGGCCTGCTCGGCCTGATCGCTGGGCGCGGGCGGCATGTCGAATTCGTGCCGCTCGAAGAGCTCATCAGTCGCGACATCGGGCTTCAGAAGCCGCCGCCAGAAGCGAGAGAACGCCAGATCGAAGACCGGGATCTGCTCCGGCGAAGTGACCAGCGTGGTCTTCGCCGCGGAATAGAAGTCGTCCCTGCGCCGGCAATCGATGGCGGATACAGCTTCCACCAGGTTGATGATCTGCCCGGAGCCGATATTCATGCCGGCGCTGCGCAGGTCTCGACCGAGCGTCAGGAGATTCGAGCTAAGTGTCGAGGAGCTCGGCGTTCGCTCGAGGTAGCTCCATCTAGGCTGGGATTCCACGTTCGGCTCGTTCCACGAGGGTCTCGGCAATATCTCCACGCACCCGGTCGACATCCTCCTGATACTTCAGGATGACACCCAGGGTGTCGTCGACAGCCTGCGGATTCAGGGAGTTGGAGCCCAACGCCAGCAAGGCATGCGCCCAATCGAGCGTCTCCGCCATTCCCGGCGACTTGAAGAGATCGACCTCGCGCAATCCTTGCGTGAAGGTGCAGATCTGTGTCGCCAGCTTCTCCGGTGCGTCCGGCACCTTGGCGGAGAGGATGCTGAACTCTTTCTCGTAGGTCGGGAAATCGATCCAGTAGTAGAGACAGCGGCGCTTGAGCGCATCGTGAATTTCCCGCGTGCGGTTCGACGTGAGGACAACGATCGGCACATGCTCGGCGCGAATGGTGCCGAGTTCCGGGACGGTCACCTGGAAGTCAGACAGCAACTCGAGCAGGAACGCTTCCAGCTCCTGATCGGCCCGGTCGACCTCGTCGATGAGCAGGACCGGAGACTTTTCGTGCGCCGCGTCGATTGCTTGCAGCAAGGGCCGCTTGAGCAAGAACTCTTCGGAAAAGAGGTCGCGCCGGGCCTGCTCACGGCTGATATCGCCGGTAGCCTCGATGGTTTGCAGATAGAGCATCTGCCGCGGGTAGTCCCACTCGTAGATGGCCGCGTTCGCGTCGAGACCCTCATAGCATTGGAGCCGGATCAATGGGGTGTCGAGAATCGTCGCGAGCACCTTGGCGATCTCGGTCTTGCCGACGCCGGCTTCGCCTTCCAGCAACAGCGGCTTGCGCATCTGCAGCATTAGGTAGAGCGTCGTAGCCAGCGACCGGTCGGCGATGTATTTCTCGGCACGGAGCGCGGATTCGAGGGCATCGACCGAGTCGAACGTCCGGCCAGCATGGGCATGCAAAAGTGATGTAGTCGTGCTCAAAGGTCGATCACCCTGATTGGCAATGCGGAATCATTCGCGCGCGTTGCGAACGACGTACCTGAAAGTATCCCGCAGTTGACAGTTGGCTGCCATCGACAATCCAGCCCGCACGAGGTGGCGTGCAGCGCACAGGGCCATTTCTCCGTGTCGGCATGGCCTGGATCAGATATGAATTCGAACTCGCTGAGCGTCCAGTCCGCTGCTACCTTGTCGGACAGGCTACCCTCGTGGGTCGCTCGGCCATCGGCCGTACCAGTCGAACGGCTCGGGATTCAGGTTGACCACGACGTTCTTGACCTGGGTGTACAGGTCCAACCCGTACCGGCTGAGCTCGCGGCCGATGCCGCTCTGCTTGAACCCGCCAAATGGGGCTTCTGGCGGATTGACCGTTGGGAAGTTGATGCTCACGTTGCCGGACTTGATTCGCCGGGCCAACGTATGGGCGCGCTTGATGTCGTTCGTCCAGATCGTGGCGGCCAATCCGAAGATCGTGCTATTCGCGGCCGCGACCACCTCGTCTTCGGTCGTAAACGGGATGACGGCCAGCACCGGTCCGAAGACCTCGTTCTGAGCGAGCCGCATGTCCGGTGAGACCTTGCCAAAAACGGTCGGTTCCACGAAGTTGCCCGCGCGAAGCTCCGAGGACGGCACTTTCCGGCCACCGTGCAACAACTCCGCTCCGTCTTCGACCGCGTATTCGCAATACTCCAGCACCTTGCTCTGCTGCGCTTTGCTGATGACCGGCCCCATCTGCGTATCCCAGTCGAGGGGATCACCCACACGGATTCGGCTCACCTTTTCGACGTACGTCGCGAGGAACTCGTCGTAGATCGAGGTGTGCAAGAAGAGCCGCGTCCTTGCCGTGCAGCGCTGGCCGGCATTTGTGAAGATCGCGAAGAGCGATCCGTTCACCGCTTCGTCGAGGTCCGCATCGGGGAAGACGATATTCGGGCTTTTGCCGCCGAGTTCCAGCGTGACCTTCTTGATCGTGCCGGCCGCGGCGCGCATGATCTCGCGGCCGGTCTCGGTCTCGCCGGTGAACGCCACCTTTTCCACCAGGGGGTGCGTGGTCAAGGTCTCGCCCAGTTCCTTGCCCGGACCGGTGATGACGTTGAGCACCCCTGCTGGGATCCCGGCCTCGAGCGCAATCTGCCCCAACATGAGCGCGGTCAACGGAGTTGCGCTCGCCGGTTTGAGCACCACGGTGTTTCCGGCGGCCAGAGCAGGAGCTACTTTCCAAGCTGCCATCAGCAGCGGGAAATTCCACGGAATGATCTGTGAGCAGACGCCGTACGGCTCGCGCACGGTGTAGTCCAGCAACGGGCCGTTCATGGGAATCTGGTCGCCCCAGATTTGCCCAGCCAGGTTGCCGTAGTATTCGAAACAGTTCGCGGACGAGACGACATCGCCACGGGACTCGACAATGATCTTGCCAGAGTTCATTGTTTCCAGCACGCTGATTTCGTCGATCCGCTCGCGCAGGATTTGCGCCATCTTGTGCAACGCCCTCGACCGTTCCAGCGGAGTGAATCGGCTCCAGGGCCCCTGCTCGAACGCCCGGTGAGCTGCTTCGATAGCCGCGACTGCATCCGCTTTCCCTGCTTTGGGCACGACCCCGATGGCCGCATTGGTGGTGGGACTCACGGTCTCGAAGGTCGCGCCGTCGGCTGCTGACACTTCCTTTCCGTCGATGATGAGAAGGGGGTTCAGGACCTCGGTCTTGCTTGCAGTGGCGCTCATCGTCGTGCTCCCTGAGGGGTAGTCGCTTATCCGTTTCGACCGCAAGGGTAGCACTGCCAGAGATCGGCTAGAATTCAGCCAACCACCTGGCCGGGGTGGCGAAATGGCAGACGCATCGCACTCAAAATGCGACGGGGCAACCCGTGGGGGTTCGAATCCCCCTCCCGGCACTACGCACATCGAGGTCCCGATACCTAACGGCGCGGTTGCGATCCAGACTGGATCCACCGCGTGTTCGCGTCACCACTGGGCCGATCCGGATGACGAACATCCAGCTTCTCGAACGCGCGGGCTTTCTCGACGAGCTATCGCGCCTGT
>JAWKPF010000032.1 GCA_041390825.1 Thermomicrobiales bacterium | reverse complement strand
CACTCCCAACGGACCACCCGGATCGCTTCCGATCCCCCGGTCTCGTCGTCGTGCCTGGCCTGGCAACCAACCTGTCAAGGTGCTGCGCTTTTGGCCACAGCCAATAGCGCCACCCTCAATATGAGGGCCGCTTAATCTACCACGCACCGTCGTAGGTGTCAAGGAAAGATCAAGTCATCTGTGCGCGTCTACGATCAAGATCGATGCGCGTCCCTCTTGCGAAGGCCGCTCAATCTACCACGCTTTCGAAACCCAAGTCAAGGATGGATCGGGCCGATCGTTCGGTCGGTGAAGGAACGGTGAATCCTGTGCAAAAGGGCGCCAGAACGGCGCCCCTTCTTATGCAATCGCCTTGTTCGGAACAACAGCCCGGCTACTCGCTTGCCTCGGGCGTGGGGGAACCGGTTCGGGTGCCAACGAGAATCGTGTTTTCGGACGCAGCGTAGCTGCCGACAAGATCGCCGTCTGCCAGGACTTTGCCATTTTTGTCGGTGACCGTCCGATGAATCGTCGCAGTGAACCCTTCTTGCGCGTACTCCACCTGGAGCTTGGTGCCTTCTTCCAGCTCCGGCGATTCTGTGTACTGTGTGCTCGTGTCCGGCTTGATCACATCTGTGATCTCTGGCTGGCTTACGTCGACAGCCCATCCGGGATCGGTGCCAAGAATACGTGCGGTAAGAACGGCGCCGTCGTCGACCACCTCGACCGCAATCCAATTCCCGGTCGTGTTGGTGAACCTGAAGTCAAGTGTGCCGTTGACCTCGTCGATGTTGACCATTGCATCGAGGCCCTTCATGCCACGCGGCGGTTCACCGTACGTCTGGATCCAGTAAGGATGGCTGTAGCGCTCATCGATCTGCATCCCGGCCCAGAATGCGGCCTGGAAAATCGTCGTCGAAACCTGGCAGATTCCCCCGCCAATAACCGGAGCCGTCGTCACGCCGCCTGCGCCGTCATCGACGATGCCGAAACCGGTGACGAACCCCTGATCTTCGGTGACCCCGCCAACGAACTCGGCGTAGGAGAACTGCGCGCCCGGAGCAATCAGCCAACCGTTCTGAAGCCCAGCTGCGACCTCTACGTTGTTGCGCCGGGCGTCGCTCGAATCTCCATAGTAGGTGGACGACTCCGCGAGCACATCACCGAGATAGATCTGACTGATGACGGGCATCGACAGCGTCGGTTCGACGGTCTTCACCGTGAGCTCGGCCTTGCCTTCGCCAGCGGTTGCGGCGGCAACAATCGCGGAGATCGATGCCTCGACATCGACCTCCTTGCCGTTCTCCCCCTTTTGCGCTGGGATGATGACACCGTCGACCAGGCGCAGACGGGGCTCTTTGACTGCAACATTGATGTTCTTGAATGTCTGCGCGAGTTCCTGCTCGAAGATGGAGCCATCGAATCCAAAGACGAACGGGTCGTCCTGGCCCTCACGAATCCTGACCGTCAAAGCCTTCAACAGATCCGCTCGCTCGAGTTGGACTGAGCCGCCGTCCCAGGTAACGGTAACGCCGGCATCCAGGAGCGCTTCCCCGCGCTCGGCAGCCGCCTGGGCTACGGCGTCTGGTATCTCCTGCGGGGTCGTGGAGTAGATCAGCTCGACATCATGGGTGCCGGTTTGCAACGCAGCGACGATTGCGTCAGCCGTGGCGGCCTGGTCAACTGCGATCGCCGACTGCCCCGGCAGAGCGGCCAACTTGCCATTGTCGTCGACCGTGATGCCCGCGTCCTTGGCGGGTCTGTCCATTGCGCTGGCGATCTGGCCAACGAATGCTTCCACCCCAGCACGATCGACCTCGACCGTTTCGTCGCCCTTCTTAAAGGAAAGCAGCGACTGCATCTGCGTCGGATCGATACTCCACGACGTGTCGGGTCCGCCTACAACAAGCGGCGACTGCATCAGCGTTTCGATCTGCGCCACGCCTGTCTGCAAGTCCTCGACCTTGGTATCGGCTTGCTGAATCGACGTAACCAGCGTCACTGGCTCACTCGAATGTGAGAGCACCCGCTGGATGATGAGGTCGCGAGTCGCCTCGGCGTCGAACGAGACTCCTGGCAGTTCCGGCACAATCGTTGGATTTCCGGTGTCGTCATACGTCAGATAGGCTGGCTGAGGATCGCGCACAAGTTGGAGAGCGGCGCCCTGCAGGGTCGCGTCGATCCTGGCAGTGTCCAGCTTCAACTGCATCGGCACGTCGCGACCATGCAGCAACGCGCCAGCCCAATCCTGCGTCCGCGACCAGATAGATCCGGAGCGTCCATAGTCGAACGCGGCGTCGAGCGATGCTTCGGTATCGACATCGATGCCGGAGGCGGCAGGATCGAAATAGAACTTCTTGTCATCGCTGACCAGCAGCACGGGGCTCGAGGCAGCGTCTGCAAAGGTTCGAGCCACTGCGGCGCGGGCTTCGGTGCGTGACATTCCGCCCACGTCGATGCCGCCGACCGACACGCCCTCGTAGATTTGGTTTGTGTGGGAGAAGCCGTAAAGGAGGAGACCGATGATGGCCGCGCCGACCAGAAGCAAAGCTCCGAAGAAGAGCGATGTCAGCACTCGGCCAACCTGATGCAGATCGCGGGGACGAGCGCTGCTGCTCGCGTCCTTGAAATCGGCCTTGCCGGCGGTGAGACCCTTAAGTGAAATGCTCATAGGCCGTTGCGAGGTCCATCCTTTTCGGTGCGAGCATGAAAAACGGCGTATGGAGCGCCGGATGTCGAATCATATATGCCGTTCGATAGCAAAATCAATTTTCCGCAAAGTCACAGAAGATCGCTCGTGGCCGGTTCCCCATTCCGCCAGGTGCACGTCATCGGCGATCGCGTACTCGCCAGCCGATTCGGTTTCTGGTGCTGCGTCTGCGCATGCGTTTGGCTTCATATCCCGCAGTGAGAAGAGGGGCAGCCGGTCGATCTTCAGCTGAAATGGTCTCGATCTGATCTCTTCGGGTCCTGACCGGTGGGTCGGTATTCTTGCTTGCTGTCTGGCTCCTGCCATCGACGGGTTCATCCCGGATTGCGTCCGGTCAGGCCTGGGAATCAGGCGCCGAAAAGCAGCGAACCGCGGATATCCGATCGATCGAGATCGTGACATCTTCGATAATTGCGCTCAGGGAAGCGTTCGGTTCGCAACAGACAGGGAGAGTGATGAGCAAGAACATCGTGTCGACGGACAAGGCGCCCGCTGCCATTGGCCCATATTCACAGGCTGTCGTAGCCAATGGCTTTGTGTTCACTTCCGGAGTCATTCCGGTCGACCCAGCGACTGCCAAGGTCGTCGAGGGGGGAATCACGGAGCAGGTGACTCAGGTGATGGAGAACCTCACTGCAGTGCTGGCAGCATCTGGTTCCTCGCTCGACAGAGCGGTGAAGACTACCTGCTTTCTCGCCGATCTGAACGATTTCGCCACGTTCAACAGTATCTATGCCACCTATTTCACCTCCGATCCGCCAGCCCGTTCAACCGTCCAGGTGGCCAAGCTGCCGCTCGGTGTGCTCGTGGAAGTGGAGTGCGTCGCGCTCGTCTAGACCGTCGCTTCCGACCGCTTTGAAGAAGGGGTCGAGATTCACGAGAGATCGGCGATCGCTGTGGTAGAATCGCGACGCCGAAAAGGGCGCGTAGCTCAGCTGGTTAGAGCGCACGGTTCACATCCGTGAGGTCACAGGTTCGAGTCCTGTCGCGCCCACCAACGACCGTGTGGAATCGGTTCGATGCGAAGAGCATTCGAACCTGCTCATGTGCACAAGCACGGTCGCAGAAAATCGGCAACAATGGCGAAGATCGAGACAGCAGACGGGGCGCGGCCCCGGATGCAGCGGGTCTAGTGAGAAGATCCGCGGATCGATCGAAAAGAAACGTCCCGGGTAGGGGATCTCCCCAGAAGGAGGGCACCGCATGAGACGCGAGCAAACGCTTGCCGATCGCATCACCAGCTCATCGGTATGGCGTTCCGTCGTCCGCCATGGCTATCCGGACAATCAGCGCAACCAGGCGCTGATCATCGCCAGCAACGTTTTCCTGCATATCCACCCGGTCAAGATCAAGCGGTACGCCACCAAGGTGACCTATACGTTCTGTCTCGGCGGGTTGTCGTTCTTCATGTTCCTGGTGTTGGTGCTGACCGGCGTCTTGCTCATGTTCTATTACGTCCCCTCATCGGACCAGGCGTACCAAAGCATGAAGGACATCGAAGCCAGCGTGACCTTCGGGCAGCTGATGCGCAACATGCACCGCTGGTCCGCCCAGGGCATGGTGATTGCGGTCTTCCTTCATATGGGCCGCGTCTTCTACACCGGCTCGTACAAGCCGCCGCGTGAATTCAACTGGGTCATCGGCGTGCTGCTGCTCGTGGTGACCTTCCTCCTATCGTTCACCGGCTATTTGCTCCCCTGGGATCAGCTGGCCTACTGGGCGATTACGGTCGGCACGCAGATCGGCGGCGCGGCCCCGATCCTCGGCCCCAAGGTCGACTTCCTGCTCAAGGGTGGCAAGGAAATTGGTCAGCCAACCCTGATCCGCTTCTACACCCTCCATGTCATCTTCCTGCCGCTCATTGCAGCGTTCCTGATGGCTGTGCACTTCTGGCGCATCCGCAAGGATGGCGGCATTTCCGGTCCGCTGTAGTCGCGGCCAGATCACTGAACCTGTAGACGACGTAGGACAAGGATCAACGGGAGCACGGCGAAATGGCGGAACTGGTGCAGGGCCAACCGACACAGCCCCAGAATCAAATCGATGAAGCAAAGCGTCAGAAGCTGCTCGAGCTGGTGCGTGGTCGCGCGCTCGCACGGCCGACCGACCTTGCCGATGACGAGGTCATGGTTTGGCCATCGCTGGTCGTCGTCGAGGCAGTCTGCGCAGCGGTCTTCCTCTTGATCCTGACGTTCCTGTCCATTTTCGTGAATGCGCCCCTGCTGGCGCGCGCGAACCCCAATCAGACACCCAATCCGTCCAAGGCGCCCTGGTACTTCCTCAATATGCAGGAGTTGCTCCTGCATATGGATCCCGGGCTGGCCGGCGTGATCGTTCCGTCGCTCACGCTGCTGGCGCTTGCGGCGATCCCCTATGTCGACCGTAGTCCGCTCGGTGTCGGCATCCTTGGCACGTCCGCCAAGGGCCGCAAGATCATCGGCTTTACCACGATATTCACATTGGTCGTGATTGTCAGCCTCATCCTCCTCGATGAGAAGCAGGGGCGAGGCACGGTCTTTGGGCTCGGCAGCTACCTGGCTGACAAGGGCGCGCCGCGCGAGTTCACCGAAATCATCATGCCCTCGATCGTGATGCTCGGCGGAATTGCGACGCTCATGATTTTGGTCCATTTCATCTTCAAGCCCACGCGGCGCGAAATGATCATCGCGCTCTTCACGGGCTTCTATGTGGGCTATTGGATCCTGACCATCTTCGGTACATCGTTCCGTGGCGTGGGGCAAGACTTGACCTGGCCGTGGGACCTGCCGCTGACGCATCACTAGGTCGCCGGTCGAATTGGCGAACAACCAGGATTCGGATCGGGACAGAGGAGAGAAGCATTCGGTGAAACGCAGCGGGATTGGAGCCATCATCGGCGTGGCGGCGGCATCGGCCGTCTGGGCCTTTGGGCACCTCAGCAGTGTTCCGAAGGCAATCAACAATGTCGTATCGCGGCGGAACTTCGTCCGCAACGCTGCGCTCGGGGCGGTTCTGATCGTCCTTGCGCAATTCGCTGCCGGTTTCGTGCGGTTCTTTTGGCCGAACAAGATCGGCGCCTTCGGCAGCGTTCTCACTGTCTCGGCGGCCGATGTGCCGGAGGTTGGCGGAGAGCCGTTCACCTATACGCCCGGCAAGTTCTACCTGGTGAATCTCGAAGAGGGGCTGATGGCGCTCTATTGGAAGTGCACACACCTGGGTTGCACTGTTCCGTGGGTTCCGTCAGAGGATCGCTTCCATTGCCCGTGTCACGGATCGATTTTCTTCGAGAACGGAGTGAAGGAATCAGGTCCGGCGCCGAGACCGCTCGACTATTTCCCGGTCACGGTGCTTCCCACTGGCGATGTCGAGGTCAACACCGGGTCGCCGACCACCAGGCACGACTTCAATCCAGACCAAGCCGTCCCATATCCGTAGGCTGGTTGGGCGCCAGCGCTTTCTGACCGACTGCGGCGCGTTTCGCGGTCGAACGCAAGGAGATCAAGCGAGTGGGATCGGTTCAACGGATGGCGACGGTCGTCATCGTAGGGTTGGTGGCACTTTCGACAGTGCTCTTCCTCTATCTCGGTGACGAAGACAACCGCATCAAGGCTGAGGCCGAAGAACAGCAGGAAATTGCGATCGAACGCGGCATGACCACGTTCATCTCGCTCTGCCTGCCATGCCACGGACCGGCGGGTGAGGGGTATACCGAACCAGGCGTTTCCGGCACGGGACGCATTGGCGCCGCGCTTGGTGGTGTCAATACCTCGTTGAACCAGGAAGGGATCAACTCGCAGGGAACTCCCGTTGCAGGTGGCGTCGAGGGCCGCGAGACGATCATCCACGACACCATTTACAACGGTTTGAAGAACCCTGACGGGACGTACCGCATGCCGGCGTTCAGCGACACCCTCGGCGGACCGCTGAACGATGAGCAGATCAACGAACTCGTGCTTCTCATCCAGCATGGAGATTGGAACGAGGTCTACAACCACGCGATCGAAACGTCCGGTGGCTATCCCACCCCGCCACCAGGGGCAGCAGCGGAAGAGCCCACGGAGGCGGCCGCTGAGGATACGACGGCTTCCTCCGGGACCGGCGCGATCGAAGTCGATATGCACGACATCTACTTCGATCCAACCGAGATCACGATCCCGGTCGATACGCCGACAGAAATTCACTTTGTGAACAAGGGCGCGGCCGTTCACGACTTCACGATCGACGCGCTCGGGATTCACGTCACACTCAATCCGGGCGAGGAAGCCACCGAGACGGTGACCGCTCCGGCCGGCGAATACGAGTACTACTGCAGCATTCCTGGTCACAAAGATGCCGGCATGGTCGGCAAGATGATCGCGAGCGCGGATGCGGCCCCGGCTGCCGCCCCGGCCGAAGAAGAATCCGCTTCGACCGAGGAAGCTCCTGCCGAAACCGGTGCGGCCCCAGCTGCCGCCGGCGGCGCGGCAGTCGAAGTCGACATGCATGACATCTACTTCGATCCGGCTGACATCTCGATCGCGGCCGATACCCCGACGGAGCTTCACCTCGTCAACCAAGGGGCAGCGGTTCACGACTTCACGATCGATGCGCTCGGAATCCACGTCACGCTCAATCCAGGCGAGGAAGCCACCGAGACGATCACTGCCGCTGCTGGCGAGTATGAGATCTACTGCAGCGTTCCGGGCCACAAGGACGCCGGCATGGTTGGCACATTGACCGTTGGTGGCGACGCGGCGCCTGCAGCCGAGCCGGCCGAGGAGGAAAGCGCTTCGACCGAGGAGGGCGCTGCCGCAGCAGGTGATGGAGCCTCCGCCGCCAGCGCTGCGCCGATCGAGGTCGACATGCACGATATCTACTTCGATCCGACGGAGATCACGGTCTCGGCCGACACACCGACCGAGCTGCATTTCGTCAATCAGGGCGCGGCCGTCCACGACTTCACGATCGATGCGTTAGAGATCCACGTCACGCTCAATCCAGGCGAAGAAGGCAGCGTGACGGTAAACGCCCCTGCTGGGGAGTATGAGTACTATTGCAGTGTCCCGGGCCACAAGGACGCCGGAATGGTCGGCACGTTGACGGTGAGCTAGGCGCGTCGCGTCCGACCGCAGGAGAACGAAATGGGCGACTTGATCCGTACGATTGGCGATTTTCGCGTCAATAATCTCGCGCAAGATTTCGGGACTCGAGCAGAATCGGTCGAGCTGATTTTCGCCATCATCATGATGCTTGGTGGGATCATCCTCACGTACCTGATTCAGCGTTGGGCCGATCGCGCAGGCGAAGTCCAGTCCGCCGCGAACGTCGGACTTGGTGGCGGTCTCCGCTCCCATGAGGATCGAACCATCCGAGAGTGAGTCACTCACCGTAGCAGTCGCGCATCCTTGGGCCGGTGGTCGAATGACTGCCGGCCCTTTCTGTGATCAGTCAGTCGAGTAAAGTTCGCGCATGACCGAAACCTCCCCCTCGAAAACCTATCTTTGGTGTGATCCCTGCCGTCGCAGCTTTACGCATTCTGACGCTGAGGATGGCGATTGCCCGGTATGCGGCACGCCCATGCGCGAGATGGGCAAGATGTCTGCCGTGCTGCGCGGGCTCATGGCGACAGAACTCGTCGCTTCCGATCTTCGGATCAAGCACCGATCGCTGGTGCGCATGATTTGGACGCGCAACGGCATGGGGGAGGGCTACTACCGCATCCTCGAGCCAGACATGCCGTATGGGCGTTTCGAATCTCGGGTGACCGACATCGTTTGCCGGGGAGCCGAGGAAGGTTGGATTACGATCAAACTTCCCGTCGCCCCCTCCCTGGATGACGACACCTATCAAATCGAGATACACGACGAAGAGCGTTTCATCGATGAAATGCACCGCATGGTGGAAGCAAACCGCAAGAAGCGGCGGTGACCTCCTCATGCGACGCATAGCGTTTCGGGACTAGACACATGGATCCGTTTGTTCAACTGGCAGGCGCGTTGCTCGTCCTGCTCGGCTATGTCCTCGGGCAGCTGGGAAAACTCGATCCCACATCCAGACGCTATCTGGTGGTGAACCTCGTCGGGTCCGCTTTACTTGCAGCTGACGCCTTCGACGGCCGGCAATGGGGATTCATGTTGCTAAATGGCGTCTGGGCCGCGATTTCATTGGTAAACCTGGTTCGCACGTTTGCGAACCCTTCAGAAGCGAACCGCGCTCGATGATCGAGCAAGCGGTCCAGCTGGTTGGGGCAGCCATGGTGTTGGCCGGATTCGTGGGACTGCAACTCGGTCGTGTGCGCGTTTCCGACGTGACCTATCTCGCGCTCAATGCCGCTGGGTCGGGCATGCTGCTCGTTGTCGCCGTGCTCGACCGGGAATGGGGATTCATTCTGCTCGAAGGTGTCTGGACCGGTGTGGCGTTGTTCGGACTCATCCGTGCGACGCTGACGCCGCGCCACCGCTCTGCAACCAAGGTCTGATCGCTGATCCGGATGCACTCGCCAAGGCGCTGATTGGCCACCATTTCCTGCCGTAAATCAAACCGAACCCGCGGCCCGATTTCGAAGCGTCCGGGCGGACTATTCGCTAGACGATCGCTCCCGCCACTGAGGCTCGCCCCCCATAGGCGGGAAACTGCTCGGCGAAACGATCCACTACATACCGGCCGATCTGCATCGAGGAGGTCGCTGCGGGCGACGGTGCATTCCGCACATGCAACACCCCTGGCTGGACGTCGATGACGAAGTCATCGACCATGTCGCCTGCCTCGGTCAGCGCCTGCGCCCGGACACCCGACGGTCCGGGCAACAGATCAGCCTCGGTTAGGTCAGGAACATATCGTTGCAAGCTCTTGAGGAAACTGGATTTGCGCAGATCCCGTTCCATTTCACTGAACCCGGTGCGCCAGTTTCGGCGCGCGAAAGTGCGAAACCCGCTGCTTCCGACGATCCCTCGCAGATCCCTGATGTTCACACTGCTGAACTGATACCCGGACCGCGAGAACGCCAGAACTGCGTTGGGACCAAGCCAAATGTCTCCATTCACGCGCGGTGTGAAATGGACGCCCAGGAACGGGAATCGTGGATCAGGAACGGGATAGATATTCGAGCGCACCAGATATCGTCGATCCGGCCTCAGCACGAAGTAGTCTCCCCGGAAGGGCACGATCACCGGTGAGGCAGGGGCGCCAGAGAGCGATGCAACCCGATCCGAATAGAGGCCCGCGCAGCTCACGACCGCCGGGGCCTTGAACTCGCTGTAGCCTGCTCGCACGACCAGACTCTTGCCAAACCGTTGCATCCCGGTCACTTCATGATCTCGTCGAATCTCGCCTCCGAGCGCTTCGATTTCACGGGCGTACGCCGACGAGACCTGTCGGTAATCGACGATCCCGGTTCTTGGGGACCATAGCGCCCGGATTCCCTGGCAATAGGGCTCGCGCTCCCGGAGCTCGCCTGCGTCGACTACCCGCACATCAGGGACCCCGTTGGCTTCTGCCCGCGCTGCAAGATCGTCCAAACGAGGAAGTTCCGATTCATCGGTCGCCACGATCATCTTGCCGCACAGCCGATATGGAATACCCTGAGCGTCGCAGTATTCGACCAACTCGGCTGCGCCGGCCACACAGAGCCGCGCTTTCAGCGATCCGGGCTTGTAGTAGATTCCGCCATGAATCACCCCGCTGTTGTGCCCGGTCTGCTGCGTCGCCAGTTCCGATTCCTTTTCCAGCACGATGACTCGGGTTCCCGGGCGCCGCAGGAGCAACTCCCTCCCCACGGCCAACCCCAGGATTCCGCCGCCGATGATGATGACATCGCCTCGCCACGACTCGGGTTGAGCTCCAAGAGCACGCAAATTCATCACTGCAACAACGCCTCGCGTACCGTTTCATTTCGAACTGATGCGTCCACCGAGCCCAGTCGAGATCGAGCAACCGGTGAACGCAATCTGCGCTCGTATCCTACTTCCTCTCGCGTGCCCCAGGCGTTATTGCGATCTGGTTATCGAGCAGCGTTCGCGGACTCGGACCTTGGCGAGAGTGCGTACAATGCTGGCGAGGATCACCGTTGGCAGATCGATCGAGTGGGAACGTCCGATATGTCCGAGAGCCGTTCACTCGGTGAGGCGATTCGTCTGCGCCGTCTCGAACTCGGGATGAGCCAGGAAGAACTGGCGGAGCGTATCGGGCCGGACGTGCGTCAATCTGATGTCTCACGGCTCGAGCGAGGGCGGATCCTCTTTCCTCGCCATGAGCGGCTCCACCAGATCGCGTCCGCGTTGGGCATTTCAGTCGGTGCGCTCCTCGTCGAAGCCGGCTGGTTCTCCGAAGAGGATTCGGAGCGAATTGCCGTTCCAGAGCCGCGCGTTTCCAGCCCCCCAATTCCCATTCTGATTGCGGATGACGAGCCGATCAGCCTGGATGCCATTGTTTCGCTCTTGGCCGACTACGGCTATCACGCTTCAACCGCGTACGATCTTCCCTCGTTGCTGGATGCGGTCGCCGCCTCGCGACCGGAAATCATCATCGTCGACATTGCGTTGCCTGGCCTGAATCCCGAAGCATTTGTCGAGCATGTCTCCGATCTCAACCCGAGACCGGAGGTTGTGTTCATGGGCACAGGGTTTCCCCGAGTGGACTTCGATGGAGCGTATCTGGAAAAGCCGATCGATTCACGTCAACTACTGGCGATGGTGGGCTCGATCGATCGGCATGACGCCAATGAACCCACTGGCAACAGCGGCAACGGTCGTGTCGCCGATCGGTAGCCAGACAGCCATTTGTCTCAGCCACATCGATCCGCTCACCGTCTCTTCGATGGCTCGACCGTCTGGACTGAGCGACAAGCGACCAGCTCTCGGCGCCCTGACAGGCAATGCCGCCATGACTCGATCAAGTCACTCGACAGCATCGAGCCGATTGCCGATCACGATTCCGCCATGCTCGATAGTGAATTGCCGGATCGTCGAGTCGAACCAGCTTTGCCGATGCTTGAGCACCGATATCATCCGTCGGATCTCTGAAGTCTGGCCGACCGGCCGCATCCAGATTCCCGAGTCGATCATGCGAGAGATGCTTGGCGCCGGAGATTCGTGCGGCTGACCGAACGACGCTCCGAACTCCAGGTTCACGAGCGTCGTCACGTTTCTCTTGCGCAACTCGGTCGAAAACGCTACCCCAAAGCTGGTCTGTCGTGACGGGTAAATGAACATGCGGGCAACGTCGGAGTAGGTGTCGATCGTCAGCCGCCGGGGATGCAGCTCGTCGACGATCTCCAATACCGACCACGCCCAGTCGTCCGGAGACCGGTCCAGGGCGGAGTCCACTTTCACGCGCACGTTTCCGCTTCGCAGTAGCTCACCAATTGGCAATCCAAACCGATCGCTGGTTGCCCGCAGCACATCAGCCGGCTCATGGAACGTCACGTGCAGCCCCGTGCCGCCTTCCGATGCCCCCATGCCCAGATATTGCAGGCTCAGCAGGGTTTTTCCGATTCCAGGTGTGCCGAACACAGCGTTCGTGCTCCCCTCGATCAATCCGCCTCCCAACATCTGGTCCAGTCCTTCGACTCCCGTCGACATGCGCTGCCCCGAATCGAGCCAGGGCGGAGCGACGACATCGGAGATCGATTCGAGCCGTGGAAAGACCGTGATTCCGTGCCGGTCGATCGAAAACTGGTGGCGCCCGTCGAGGTGGTGGGATCCTCGCTGTTTCGCAACACGAATCCAGCGTGTGTCCCGCGATTCCACCGGCTCGAAAAAGAGCTCGATGACTCCATCTACATGCGGCGAAAGCAGCGGCTGCGCAGGACGGGACGAGAGCAACACGCTCGTACAGTTCAGCATGGAAGCGCGCGCTTGCAGATCGCGTACGAATCGACCGTAGCCCACGGCAGAGGCGGAAGAAACGTCGGTGAGACCGGCGCCGTCCAATACGATCAAGCTGGCGTCGTGATCCCGCACCACGCCCTGTATGGATTGCAGGACACCTGACAGCCCGTCGGTTTCCAACTGGCGCAAGAGACTGACATAGTGGATTCGCTTGTTGAGGAGTTCCGGCTGAATGAAATCGAACCCACCGAGATGGGCAAGCATCCATTCGTGCGGTTCTGTTTGCAGCATGAAAATAACTGCTGTTTCGCCTGCTGCTGCATGCTGAAAGGCAAGTTGATTTCCGAGGGTCGTCTTCCCGGTCCCGGATCGCCGGCAACGAGATAGGCATCTCCTGCGAGCAATCCGCCATCCAGGAGGCGATCCAAACCTTTGACGCGTGTCCGCAGGCGCGGGTGATCGGAGTTGCCGCTGACACGAACGATGCGATCCGGCACGACGGTGAATCCCCGGTGCGAAGCGAGCGCGATCGTCGATCGCGACCGGAGTGATGGTACATCACGCATCGGGGAGAGCATCTCCTAGATGGTTGGCCGTCTCCCGCCACGCACTGTCCACTCACCGAGCCCGGCGAGATACGACTCGTGGCGCATCTCTTCGATCTGGAACTCCCGCTCTGCGATGCGCACCATCAGGTCTTCGAGATAGGCAATTTCGCGGCGTATCAAGCGCAGACGTTGGATGTTCGATAGCCCGGCCAGCATCCCTTCACCCTTGCCAGGAACCGACGGCGGAAGAGAGACACAACACGTCCCGGGAGTCGATTGTTTGGTTGCCGCCTCAAAGTCGTGGCGAAGCTGCCGCAACCGAGCGAGGGCCAAGCGCGCATCGCCGATCGTTTCAAGCTCGAACACGTTCGAATGCGCGTTCAGCTCCTTCGGAATGCTCGTTCGGTCGTTGGCAACCTGCGGCGTTGGGTGGGCGAGATTCAGAGTCATGATTCCTCGACCTGCCTTTGTTCTGAATTTCGTTTCGTGCTCAGACGCGGATTCCAACACGTGAGGATCCGCTTCACCATCGAGTGATCAGTCCGGGCTCACGGTCCATGCCCTCAGTTTGCCGAGCTGGGACACGCGTGAACAGAGCAGCGATCGCATATGTTCCAAATGCATGGATCGAGGATCGAAAAGGCATTGGTCTGGCAATGATCATTGCGATCATTGCCTCCTCAGAGATCTTCGAAGCTTCAGGAACTGGGCTCCTTGATCTCCGACGAGTCCATTCCTTGGAAACGCAGGTCGACTCTCCAGCACGATGGCGCGATGCTGGTCGCGTCCAACATGATTTCGCGGTCAATCGCTGCTAGTGTTCGGGTCTGTCTGGATTCTCGTCGCCCTACAGGTGATCAAACATGCAACCGCCGCCCGATGGACTCGCCAGCATCAGCAGAGGAACCGTCTTGCTGGTCATGAGTTCGGCTTCGTACCGGACCGCAGCGTTTCTCGAAGCTGCGCGTTCGGTGGGTCTGGACGTGAGTTGCGCACTTGACACCCCCGAATCGCTCTCTTCGAACATCGAAGACAATGTGGCAGTCGATTTCTCTGATATCGATGGGGCAACCCAACGAATTGTCACGTTCGCGCGGGAGAGAGCCGACGTACGAGCCATTCTTGCCATCGATGACCGAGGAGCGGTGATTGCGGCGAAGGCCAGCGCCCAACTGGGACTTCCCCACAACGATCCAGACTCCGCAATCGCCGCAAGAGACAAACTGGTCATGCGCAATCGACTGCGCGCTGCCGGTGTTCAGGTGCCCGAGTATCAGAGCTATCCAGCCGACATCGATCCTTCGTCGATTGCCAACCATGTGAGCTATCCATCAGTCGTCAAACCACTTCTGCTCTCCGGCAGCCGCGGCGTGATTCGTGCCGATACCCCGGATGAATTCATCGCAGCGTTCGAGCGGACGCGGTCCATTCTCGATGCTTCGGGAATGCCTCCTGATGAAAACGAGGTGCTCGTCGAACGGTTTGTCGAAGGCTTCGAGGTTGCGCTGGAAGGGCTGTTGACCGACGGACGCCTCGAGACGCTTGCGCTTTTCGACAAGCCGGATCCGCTCGATGGCCCCTTCTTCGAAGAGACGATCTATGTCATGCCTTCGCGTCTGCCAGATGACGTCCAGGCGGCGATTTCTTCACGGGCGGAGGAGGCTGCCGACGCGATCGGTCTCCGACATGGCCCGGTTCATGCGGAGCTTCGCGTCAATCGAGCCACGGGTGATATCTGGACGATTGAGCTTGCTGGCCGCTCGATCGGTGGACTCTGCTCGAGCATTCTCGACTTCGGAGCGGGAATGACATTGGAAGAGTTGATTTTGCGTCACGCGGCAGGAATGCGCGCAACGCCTCGCCAACGGAACGAGGCAGGAGCCGGTGTCATGATGATACCGATTCCTCGAAGTGGAATGCTGCGGGGAGTGACCGGGTTGACCGAAGCGGCGGGGGTTCAGGGCATTACGGGAATAGAGATCACTGCGCCGCTGAATCAGCCGATCGTGGCTCTCCCTGAGGGAAGCAGCTATCTCGGGTTCATCTTTGCCCGCAGCGATTCGGCGGAAGGCGCAGAGCGTGCGTTGAGACGTGCGCATTCCCTGCTGAGCTTCGAAATAGCGCCCATTCTCGCGCTTCGTCCGGCAGACCGATAGCGCGTGGAGCCAGGGCCTACTTGCGTCGGGGCGCTCCGCCTCCCTTTGTTGGCGCTGCGTCTGGCGGAATCCACCCCTCAGGCATCTTCGCATCCGCGCCGAAGAAGAAGTTGTCCATCTCCTGCCGCAGTAGCTTGCGGGTCTCGGGATCGGCGGGGTTGAGACCATAATGATTGATCAAGATGGTCATATGTGGTTGCCAGAGTGCAAATCCCTCGGCGGAAACTTGTTCGTAGATTCGCTCCCCAAGTGGACCAGGAAAGGGGGGCGCTTCCAGTCCAGGCCGTTCTCCGCCCAGCTTCACGCAATAGACCATTCGCGTCATATCGATGTTCTTTCTCCAGAATTCGGTACTGGTTCCTGCGCACGAGAACCACCGGCGTGGCGAGTGTATCACCGTAGAATCGAAACACAGATGAGCGCTCTTCCAACAATCCATTCGGCGGCGGACAGAACATGACTGTCGGCGTGAACAAGCGTGACAATAAGCGTGTTGTGCTCTTTGGCATGGAATGCGGCTTCACGGCGCATTTCCTTGAAGCGCTGCTAGCAGCTCAATCGGCGGAAGTCGTCGGGATCGTCGTGCCCGGAACCGAATCGGGATTGGCCTCGGAGGTTTCGCGGTCAATGCTGGCCGACCTCGCTCCGCACGCGTCCGTCGTCGAGGCGCCAGAACGAAGCGCGCTGAGCACACAGACGTTTCTCTCCATCCTTGCGCGTCTGGATAGCGACTTCATCGCGGTAGCGTGTTTCCCTTGGCGGATACCAGCTCCGGTCCGCGTACTTCCCCGGCATGCCAGCATCAATGTTCACCCCTCGCTTCTCCCTGAGGGGAGAGGCCCCGAACCCATCTTCTGGGCGTTTCGCCGAGACCTGCGCGTGACCGGCGTCACCCTTCACCACATGGATGACGGGTTGGACACCGGACCGATCATTGCGCAACGCTCCGTTCCGATACCAACTGACGCAACCATGGCTTCGTTGGAGCGCACCCTCGCCATCGTGGGAGCGGACATGCTGGGCGACGTTCTCAGCCTTCGATCCCACATGGTCACCTCTCGTGCCCAGCCCATGACCGGTGGGCGTCCAGCCCCGTTCCCCGGCATCGATGATCTCATTGTGACGACGTCGTGGGAGGCGACTGCCGCGGCCAGATTCATCAATGCAGTTGGCCCTGTCTTCGGCCCGATCGAGGTTCTCGTCCTGGCCAATGGACAACGTCTTGCTGTGGCAGAAGTGCTTGGCGTCGAGCAAAGCGCATCCACCAACACGCCCGTGCTGGTTCACCAGGATGAAGGCTGGGTTCGATTCGCAAGCGGGGTGCTCCACTGTCGGCTGGTATCGGTATCCGGTTCTCTCACGATCAAGATGTGACATCGCTCAGGACCCGAGCTCCGATGGCTTCTGCCTCTCGAAGGTGGGAGCTGGGGGCACTGCGACGGGGGAGCATGACGTCAGATATCACCGAGCGTGACCCGCTGGCTGGTGCTGCGGCCGCTTGGTCCAAACCCGCCATGGTTGACACGATTTTGCAACACCACGTCTCGGAACGATGACGAATTTTATGTGACCCCGAAAGCACGATGGCCTCAAAGAATTGGAGCTGCCGGGTTCGTCAGAGGGATTGCACTGCCAGGGAACCCCAGGTCAACGCTCCAGCTCTGGCAATGAGGTGGGAGGTCTGAATGGGTGTCGTGGACGACCGCATCGACCGGAACGTCTTCATCACTTCACTGGACTTCATCTTCAATTGGGCCCGGAGATCCTCCCTCTGGTGGCTACAGTTCGGGCTCGCGTGCTGTGGCATGGAGATGGTTGCCGCTTCGATGAGTCGTTTCGACATGTGCGAACGGTTTGGAATGTGGTTTCGTCCGACGCCGCGTCAGGCCGATCTCATGTTTGTGGCTGGCACCGTCACCAAGAAAATGGCGCCATTCGTCCGTACCCTCTACGATCAAATGCCCGAACCGAAGTGGGTGATCGCGATGGGAAGCTGCGCGTGCGTGGGCGGCCCATTCGATACGTACGCAGTGGTTCAAGGGGTCGATCAAGTGGTCCCGGTCGACGTCTATGTTCCTGGCTGCCCCCCGACCCCCGAAGCACTCTACTACGGAGTGCTGATGCTCCAGAATCAGGTCATCGAACATGAAACGATGGCGAAGCGGCAAGGTCTCGCTGCTGCAGCGGGGAATCGCGAAATGCAACGACTCGGGGCGTATGAGGCGCTCCATTGTTCGCCGGAAAGAGCGATGTCGTCCACGCGCGCGCGGCGCGTATCCTCATCCCAAGCTTGACGCGCGCGGTCGCTCGTGTCGCTTCGAAGTGCTCTCCGCGAACGAGCGCAGTGCCCCACCGGGCCATCAACACTTGCGGGACTCGGTCACTGCGTTTTCTCGAAGACGGTACCCCAGGCAGGGATCGAACCTGCGACCCTTCGCTTAGAAGGCGAATGCTCTATCCACTGAGCTACTGGGGCCAAATGTTGCGCGCCTGGTCCCTTAGGACACAGCCAATTCCCGGCGAATCACTCGCTTCGCCCGCACGCGCATTGCCGTGCGGGCACGCGCCTGACTCGAACGAAGAGTATACCGTCGTTTGCTGTTCGGACCGACCCGCCGAAGGATCGGAAGGGTCTTTGGAGGAGCCGATTGGGACGGCAAATGGGGCCGCTTCACGGCGCAACCGGCTCGAGGAACGTTGCTGCTAGTCGCGCATGTCTTGCGTGACCAAGGAGTTCATGTGGTCGGCCCGATCGTCTGGTGTATAGTGGGGCGCAAGCTGTTGAGAAGAACCATGAGTCGATCTGTCGCATGCGTCGACGAGCGCGATGTTGGTGTTAACGGTTCGCGCTTGTGATCGAACTCCGGGATCGGATCAGTGCAGCGGGCAATGAGGGTAATGAATCGGCGACAGGGTCGATTCGATTGTAGTCATGTCCAACGGAGGAACCATGATGAAGAAGAGCACGCGATTGATCTCGCTGTTGAGCGTCGTTCTGCTCGCCCTGACCGCGATCGGGCCGCTGTCCGGGACCATTTCAGCGCAAGAAGACCGACCAGTGCTGGTGCACGCCACGAACGCTGGCGACAAGGCGACCTTCGATCCGCATCTTGCGTCCGGAACCCAGGATCGCACCGTGGTAGACATGATCTTCAACGGATTGCTGCGGTTCAAGCCAGGTGACGCCAGTGTGATCGAGCCGGATCTCGCGACCGCTGTGCCGGAACCGGTGGCCGAGGCAGACGGCACTCAGTCGTGGACGTTCAACTTGCGAACTGATGCAATGTGCCATGCGAGCAGCGCGACCGATGCGTATCCGCTGACGGCGGATGACGTTGTCTTCTCGCTGCAGAAATCGGCGAATCCCGATACATCGGGCGTTTCCGGCGATTACGCGACCTTCACATTCGAAAAGGTCGATGACGCAACCGTGAAGGTCATTGCGTCGGAACCGCTTGGGCCAGCCGTGTTCTTGCCGAAGTTCGCCAACTACGGCGGTGGCTACATCGTTTGCCAGAAGGCCTACGAGGCGCTCGGCGCTGAAGGCTTTGCCAATGAGCCGGTGGGCACCGGTCCATTCAAGTTCTCGGCCTACACTCCGCAAACCAGCACCGTTCTGGTGGCGAACGACGACTACTTCCGTGGCGCGCCGAAACTGGGCGGCGTGGAAGTTCGCTATATCGCCGACAACACCGCGCGCGACCTTGGCCTGCAATCTGGCGAGCTCCACGTCATCAACGGGCTGCCAGAAGCGCAGTATGTCGATCGCATCAATGCCTCGGGTACGCAGGTTGCCGATGTCTTCGGTGTCGGTGAAGCTGTCTGGCTGAACCTCGACATCACCAACGAGTACCTGCAGGACCCGATGGTGCGTGAAGCGATCATCCTCGCCGTCTCCCGCGAAAACCATCTCGCGCTTGCGGGTGTGCCAGTCGCACAGCCTATCTTCTCTGTCGTACCGACCGGAATCGTCCAAGGGTCGCTGTCAGAGGAGGAAGCGCAGGCTGCCGGCGTGGCCTATAGCCAGGACATCGAAAAGGCGAAGCAGCTGATGATCGATGCTGGTTATGCCGATGGCTTCGGCCTGAAGCTGGTGACTTCGGAGCAGTCTGCGTACCTGACTCAGTACACCGTGCTGCAGGAAGAGCTTGCTCAGATCGGTATCGATGTCGAGCTCGAGGTTGTCCAGCACCCGGTGATGCACGAGCAGATCCGCGCCGGTTCCAACGCGATCACGATCTACATCGCCTATCGCCCAACCGCCGACACCTATCTGACCCAGTTCTTCACCGAGGCCGGAGGTTCGACCAACTTCTCCCATCTGCAGCTCGACGATCAGGTCGTTGCCGCTCGTGGTGAGACCGATGCCGCGGCCCAGATCGAGGCCTGGAAGCAGATCAACATCGAGATTCTGAAGAACTTCGCGGGTTACGGCATCTTGTACACGAACCAGGTCTATGCTCGGCAGCCGAACGTCGACTACGGGCACGAGCTGATCTCGGTTCCGCAACTGTATCCGGGCTATAACGAAACAACCACGATCACCGCGTAGCTCGGTACGCGAGGCGAGAGCCTCGAACCGGCACGCTTGCGAGCGACAGGTGGCGCCAATTGGCGTCACCTGTCGTCCCCCCTTTTGACGCTCGGCCCAAGGAACGACGCGGCGCATGCTCAGATTCATCGTCAAGCGGCTGCTGCTGGGAATCCCGACCCTGCTCGCAGTCCTCACCATCATCTTTTTGCTCATGCGAGTGGCGCCTGGCGACCCCGCCTATGCGGTGCTGGGCGACTATGCGACTGACGATGCGGTGGCGGCGCTTCGTGAGCAGATGGGTCTCAACAAGTCGATTTGGCAGCAGTACGTCGACTACCTGAGCGGCATCCTTCGCGGCGATCTCGGGGACTCGCTGGTGACTCGCCAACCGGCATGGGACCAGATTCGCACCGTGCTTCCGTATACCCTGGAGCTCACCGCCGCGGCCATCGCCATCGCGCTGGCACTCGGTATTCCCGCAGGCATTATCAGCGCGGTCCGCCGCAATACCGCGGTCGACTACTACATTCGCGTCATCTCTCTGGCCGGGTTGTCGGCGCCCGCGTTCTATATCGGCCTGCTCCTGATGTACTTCCTCTCCGCCCGGGCAGGCTGGTTTCCCGCGATCAGCACTGCTGGCTTCGACGATCCAATGGCCAACCTCCACGCGCTGATTCTTCCTGCGTTCACCCTCGGACTCGTCGAAACTGCCTATGTCACCCGCATGACGCGTTCGGTCATGCTGAACGTGCTCTCGGATGACTATGTGCGCACAGCGCGCGCAAAGGGGCTCCCAAACACCACCGTCCTAATCCGGCATGCGCTCAGGCCGGGACTTGTGCCCATCGTCGCGCTGACGGGTGTTTTCATGATCGGATTGATCGGCGGCTCAGTGTTGACCGAAGAGGTCTTTGCCCGGCCAGGGCTTGGCAAGTTGATGGTCGGCGCCACTACTCGCCGTGACTACACACTGCTTCAGGCGATCATGGTCGTCTACGCCCTGATCATCGTGCTCGTCAACATTCTCATCGACATCATTTACACCATGGTCGATCCACGGATGAGGAGCAGACAATGACAGCGGCCTCTTCCGTTTCGGCAATGCCCGACCAGTCCATCGCGATCGTTTCCGAACGGCGCCGCGCCTGGAGAGCGTTCTCCCGAAATCGATCGGCCATGGTCGGTCTGGTGCTGGTCATCGCCATCATCCTGGTCGCGATCTTCGCGCCAGTGATTGCGCCGCACAACCCGCTGACCCAAAGTGTCACCAACCGGCTGGAAGGTCCATCGCGCGATTATCCCCTCGGCAGGGACGCATATGGCCGTGATGTGTTGTCACGCATCATCTACGGGACCCGCATTGCGCTGCAGGTCGGCATCTTCTCTGTGCTGTTGGGTGGACTCATCGGTTCCCTGATTGGTGTCGTGGCTGCCTACTTCGGTGGCAAGACCGAAGCTGTATTGATGCGGCTCGTCGATGTCTTGCTGGCGTTTCCTGACCTCATCATGGGGCTGCTCGTGATGGCCGTGCTCGGTCCTGGGCTAGGGAAACTGATCCTGGCGATTGCGTTCACCATGATTCCGCGGTTTGCGCGCATCGCCTATGGCCAAACCTTGGTGATCAAGCAACGGGACTTCGTCGAGGCTTCGCACGCCCTGGGGCAACATACTGGTGTGATCCTCTATCGTCACATTGCTCCGAACATCGCCGGGGAGTTGGTCGTCCTTGCCAGTCTGTGGATCGCGGCGGCAATTCGGCTCGAGGCTAGCCTAAGCTTCATTGGGCTGGGGGTTCCTCCCCCGACGCCTACCTGGGGACAGATGATCCGCGAAGGGACCGTCTACCTGGCATCGCTGCCGTTGTTGAGTCTGGCTCCAGGCATGGCCCTCCTGCTCACGGTGTTCGCGTTCAATCTCGTTGGCGACGGGTTGCGAGACGTTCTCGACCCGCGATCGGGCAGGTAACGACAGGAAATTGGGGCGATAGCCATGAGCGACCGTGTCATTGTTGTTGGTGGAGGGATAAGCGGAGTTGCGGCCGCCTACGAGCTGGCGCGCAACGGAGTCAGCGTGACGCTGCTCGAACGTGACGAGCTTGCCGGCATGGCGTCAGGCTGGACGTTGGCAGGTGTACGCCAATCGGGGCGCAATCCATCTGAGCTTCCATTGGCTGCTGCAGCTGTCGCGCGCTGGCCCGAGCTTGCGGAAGAGCTCGAAGCCGACACCGAGTACCGTCAGCATGGAAATCTGCGGCTTGCCCTCGCTGAATCAGACGTGCCGATCATTCGCGACGTCGTCGCCGCGTCGGCTGCGGCGGGAATCCCGATCGAGTATCTCGATTCGATCGAGGAGATACATGCGATTGCCCCGGCGTTGACCGATCGCATCTTCGGCGCGTCGTTTTGCCCGTCCGATGGGCACGCCAATCCTGCGAAGACCGTGCTTGCCTTCGCCGCAGCTGCGGCACGGCATGGCGCCGAGATCCGCACCGGGGTGGAAGTGACCGCCATTTCGACGAGTGCGGGCAAGGTAACGGGAGTCATAACCAGCGCCGGTCCGATTCCTGCCGATATCGTTATCGTGACGGCTGGAATCTACACACCTCGGCTTCTCGGGCCGCTCGGCCTGAACTTGCCGCTGGACGTTCGCCATGTTCCTGCCGTGCAGACCGTGCCAGTTGCCCCGATGCTCGATCAGGTCATTGGTGTCGCATCCGGGATGTTCGCCGGTCGCCAGCAAGTCGACGGTCGTTTCCGCATGACACTGAATGGCGCCGCGTGGAGCGGAGGCGAATGGCACGACCAGTACAGCATCCAACCGACGATGCAGCAGGTGCGCGACACAATCGAATTCGCGGTGAGCATCCTGCCGGCAGTGCGTGAGATGCGCGTGGCGCAGATTTGGGGAGGTCTGCTCGACCTGACTCCGGACGCCCTGCCAGTCATCGAGCGATCGCCGGACATCGACGGTCTCATCATCGCCGCTGGGTTCAGCGGGCACGGATTCTGCCTTGGCCCCATCACCGGTCAGATCATGGCAGATCTGGCGGTCATCGGTTCGACCGAGCTGCCGATCGAGCCGTTCCAGCTTTCGCGGTTTGCGGGCCAATCCGCATCTCCCGAGTCGCTGACGCTGCACGGTTGACGTTCGTTCCCGGAAAAGACGATCCAGATTCCCGTGGCAAGTTGGCATAGGGTCATTTCGGCTGTCCCGGTCACGGTGATAATTGCTCGCAAGAAGAGTCAATCGTTCTGGCGTAGACGCGTCTGAAGGCGCGGACGGAGGAATCATCGTGGGAAGCGGGGATCAGGGTCGCCGGCGTGCGCTCGTTACAGGTGCGGGTCTGGGAATCGGGCAGGGCATCGCAATCGAGCTTGCGCGGGCCGGTTACGACGTGGCCGTCCACTATGCGAGCAGTCGAGAGGGCGCCGACGCGACAGTGGCCGAATGCGAATCCCTCGGAGCACGCGCTATCGCCATCGGTGGCAATCTCCGGGAGGTCGAGACCTGTTTCCGCGTGGTCGAGGAGGCGGTCGACTTCCTCGGCGGTATCGACGGACTGGTAAACAACTCGGGCGTCACTCGCGCGGTCAATTTCTTCGACACGGATCAGACGCTCTTCGATGAGCAGTTCGAGATCAACATCCGTAGCCACTTCTTCTGCGCCCAACGCGCCGCCAGATTCATGGATGAGCAGGGAGGCGGCGCGATCCTGAACATCTCGTCGGTGCACGGTGGCGGCGGAGCGCCCAACCATGCGGCATATGCCGCGACCAAGGGCGCAATCGTCGCCTTCACACGCACGCTGGCGATCGAGTTGGCGGAGAAACACATCCGAGTCAACTGCATTGCCCCCGGCTTGATCGAGGTGCCACGGTATTTCGACATGCCGGGCTACACCAGGGCTCCGGTGGAAAGATGGTGCCATGGGGCCGTGTCGGTCTCCCGGAGGACATCGGCAAGCCAGCCGTCTTCTTTCTGTCCGACGATGCCGATTTCATAACCGGCCAGACGGTCTATGTGGACGGCGGCACCAACGCGCGCATGGGGATCTCCTGGAAGCAGGGAGAGTAGGCGTCAACGGCGCGATGCTTGCGAGTTGCGTGCGCTTCCGTGATCGCGCGCTTCAGCTTGGGACCGGTGCGTTCCTCGCCTTGCTCTCCGACCGAAGCAGGGCGAGGAACGCCTTCATCTCCGGTCCCAACCGCTCGCCGGCTGCGTCCACGGTCACCAGTGTCGTGCCAGGTTTCCCCACGTTCTGCCGGGCGGAAATCTCTCCGGTCACGCGCGGCAGGACCCCTTCGCCCGGTCCCATCACCATCAGGTATCCCGGCCGGCCAGTTGGGCTGGCCCGATACCCCCGCGCTCGAAAATGGTCTTGCGCCAGTGTCAGGACTTCGGATGCGGGCAGCTTGACGACCGCTTTCTTCTGAAATGCGGTCCGCTGGAGTTCTGCATTGATTTCTTCGATGCTCGCCATCTACACGTCCGACAGGTCGACGGTCTCGCCCGGCTTCAGCGGCATGCACCGCACCCCCGTCCGTTCTTCTACTTCCCGCTTGAAAAGCGCGGCATCCTGCTCGATCGGGGGAAACGTATTGAAGTGGCAGGGAATCACCACCTTCGGGCTCAGGAACTCCACGGCTCGTTGCGCGTCGGTTGGTCCCATCGTGAAGGCATCTCCGATCGGAATGATCGCGATGTCGAGCCCTTCCTCGCCGATCAGCTTCATATCGCTGAACAGGCAGGTGTCGCCAGCGAAGTAGATGGTCTTCCCGCCGAAGCGCACCACCAATCCGGCAGGGGGCGTGATCGCGTGAATCCCATGCTCGTCCTGATACGACGAGGTGTGCCACGCCGGAGTGAATTTCACGGTTCCTCCGGCGAATCCGATCGTGCCCCCCATGTTTCCACCAGTGGCCCGTTCGACGCCTCGGCTTCCCACGAAGTTGGCGATCTCGAAGAGCGCGATCACATGACTTCCTGCTCGCTGAGCGATCGAGACCGTATCGCCAAAGTGATCATTGTGCGCGTGGGTGAGCAGAATCGTTTCGGGCGTGAAATCGGTGGCGCGCACCGTTGCCGCCGGGTTTCCAGTAATGAACGGATCGACGAGCACGGAATGAGTTCCGTCCGTCAACGCAAATGCCGAGTGACCAATGTAGGTGAGCGAGAGCATGGGTCGTAATCTCCCAACGATCTAGCGCGAATAGACAATCACACCATCTATGATCGTGTGATCGACCCTAACCTGCCCAATCTCGTCCGCTGAGACGCTGTCGAGATCAGTCTCGAAGGCCGTCACGTCCCCGCGCATTCCCGGCCGCAATGTGCCTTTCAGATGTTCTTCGTGCGAAGCATAGGCTCCGTTGACGGTATATGCGCGCAATGCTTCGTCGAGGGAGACCGATTCGTCCGTCCAAACCTCGTTGCCGTCCATATCACGTCGCGTCATCATCGTCTGCAGGCCAATCGTTGCGCTCGTGGGCACCACCGGCGCATCCGTGCTCGCGGCAGCAATGACACCCCGGTCGATGTACGACCGCATTCCATAAACATGCCGGATTCGCTCCATCCCCAGGTTCTGCACGTAGGCATCCCTAAAGTGGTAGAGGAATGAGGTTCCGGGGATGGGCACGACGCCGAGCCGCGCGATGCGGTCGATGGTCTCCAGATCGACGATTGAGCAATGCTCGATGCGGTGCCGCGGATTTGGCCGCGGATCGGACATCTGCGCAGCCTCATAGGCATCGAGAATCAGATCGATGGCGGCGTCGCCGATCGCATGAATACCCACCTGGAAACCCGCAGAGTGCGCCTTTTTCACGAGCGCGGTCATCACGTCAGGGTCCTGCATCCAGAGCCCGACGTTCTCCGGCTGACCCTCGTAGGACTTCCTCATTCTTGCTGTTCGACCGCCGATGCTGCCGTCGCTGAACAGCTTCGCTGGACCAATTCTCAACATCGGGTCGCCAAGACCGGTCTGAATGCCGAGTTCGATCAGCTCGTCCAGAGTCTCTTCGATGATCATCATCAGATAGGACCTGGCTGGCAGCTCACCACGCCGCCAAAGCGCCTGGTAGGCACGGAGCTCCTCTGGTCTGCGTATACCCGCTTCGACCGTACTCGTCACCCCCGAGGCGAGAAACGCTCGCAGTCCTCTGGCGATATACCCTTCGAGTTCATCCTGGGTCGGATCGGCGATGGCTTCCTGCACCAGGGTGAGTGCTGTCTCGCGCACGACGCCAGTTGGTTCGCCGTCTTCGTCACGATCGATCTGGCCGCCATCTGGGTCAGGTGTGTGCCGATCGATCCTCGCCAATGACAACGCGGCGGAGTTGGCAACCCCGATGTGATGACAGGCGCGAAACAACAGGACCGGATGATCGGGCGAGACCGGATCGAGGTCAGCGCGTGTCGGATGACGCTGATCAGAAAGACGCGCCTGATCGTATCCTCGGCCGATGATCCAGCTCCCCGGCGCGCGCCGCTCGGCTGCCTCATCCACCATTGCCACGATTTCGGCCACCGTGTTCACCGGCGGTGTCGAGATCACCAGATCGTCGAGCGCCATGCCGACCAGTCTTGGATGCGCATGAGCATCGTTGAGCCCGGGTGTTGCAGTTCGCCCGTTCAGGTCGATGCTTTCGTGTTTGGCGGCCGTTGCGGCCTTCGCTTCCGCGTTCGATCCGACAGCCACGACGATCCCATCGCGAATGGCCACCGCCTCCACCAACGGGTTTTCCGGATCCATCGTCTTGATCCGGCCATTGATCAGCAGCAAATTGCCCGACATAACTTCGTCTCCCGACCGGATAGCTCATCGAATCGTTCGGTGCTGGAGAAGCAACCGTTCCTAGCGTCAGTCTATTGCAGCCTCACGGCCGTCATGTGCGACTATCTCCGGAAGTAGTCGCATGTAGTCGGAGCATCAGATGGCGGCGCGTGTAACCCAGGAACGAACCTTAGGAGCAATCCTCGGACTTGCCATCGGCGATGCGTTGGGCATGCCGGTGACCGGGATGTCTCCAGCGGAAATCGAGCGCGATTTCGGCCCGATCGACCGTTACTTCGGCCGCACCTTTCCCGATGGCGCCGAACTCGCTCCCGGGGAGTTCACCGACGAAACCGAGATTGCCCTCTGCATCATGGAAACCTATACCTCGGCGAACGGCGACCTCGATCCGGACCTGATCCGGGCCCGTATGCAGTTCCTCGCCCGTGATGAGTCGCGCCGCTGGATGAGTCCGGAAACCCTGCGCGCGCTCGATGACGCTTCAGAACCACCCTATTGCTCAGATGATCCGGACGATCCAGAGGTCGCATTGCGCGGGGTCCCGATCGGCGTAATTCATGCCGCTCCGGTCATCGATGAGGCCGCGCTGGTGCGTGACGTCGAGACCGTCGTCGGACTAACGCATTGCAATCGGCCGTCCCGGAAGCGAGCCGTTCTGGTAGCGACCGCGGTCGCCCGGGTCCTGGCCGGAACGAGCACGCAGGCGACGCTGATGGCCGACCTCGGAATCTCCGACGAGCGGTCTTCGCAACCAGCACACGAAGCCGACGCAGTCGTTGCTTCGGCCCTGAGCGCGTTCGTCGCAGCGGAGCGATTCGAGGACGCGGTCGCTACCGCCGCCCAGCAGGGTGGAGCGGCAGATGCCCGCGCCGCATTGGCTGGCGTCCTTGCCGGGGCTCATTTCGGAGCGGGAGGCATTCCCCAGAACCTCATCGACCAACTGGAAGGGCGTATCTACCTCACGCTGGCAGCTCCCTGGTTCTATCGCACGGTCCAGCTCATGTCTGGACGAGGCATTTCCATCGGCAGGAACGGGCATTAGCACTCACCAGGGGAGAGTGCTAGACTCCCTTGGCTGGGAGCCGCCCGGACCTTATACTTCCCCGAGGCTTCGGGGGAGCGACTCTGTTGTGACGTGCGTTCATTCCGTGCACCCCGGCCCATTTGACCGCTTTCGACACGAAATGACTCGACTCCCTCATGGCTGAAAAGCGCGACTACTACGAGATTCTTGGCGTCTCTCGCACCGCCACGGACGATGACCTGCGCAAGGCGTATCGCAAGCTCGCCCGTCAGTTCCACCCCGATGTCAATCGAGACCCGGGCGCCGAAGAGAAATTCAAGGAGGTCAACGAGGCCTACGAATGCCTCTCTGACCCAAACCGACGCGCCGCCTATGACCGGTACGGTCACGCTGCCAACGGTTCCGGCGGGGCAGGAAACCCCTTCGACTTCGGTTCATCCACGTTCACGGACATCTTCGAAACTTTTTTCGGCGGGGCGACGCAGGGACGTCGCCGAACCGTAAGCAACCGCGGTCAGGACCTGCAAGTGACCGTGGAGATCGACTTCGTGGAAGCCGTCTTTGGCGCCGAGAAGGAAGTCGAAGTGACCCGTTTGGAGACCTGCGAAGGCTGCAACGGCACGCGTATGCGGGATGGCAAACAGCCGCAAAAATGCGAGACCTGTGGCGGGAGCGGTGAGGTTCGTCGCGTCCAGCAGACCATTCTTGGCCAGTTCATGAGTTCTGCGCCGTGTTCCTCGTGCAACGGGGAGGGTGTGCAGATCACCGATCCATGCCCGCGATGTCGTGGCAAGGGGCGGGTGACGTTCGCGCGTCGCATTTCGGTGACTATTCCGCCCGGAATCGACGAAACAGCAACCCTGCGGTTGACCGGACAGGGAGAGGCTGGACCCGCTGTCGGACAGCCGGGCAACCTCTTCGTCAAGGTTCGCATCAAGCCGCATCAATACTTCTCACGACAGGGCAAGACGATCCAGCTACAGGTCGGTGTCAACGTGGCGCAAGCCATCCTCGGAGACGAGATCGAGCTCGAAACGGTCGATGGCTCGGTTGCATTCAAACTCCCGCAAGCCACTCAGTCCGGTCAGCAGTTCCGGCTGAAAGGGAAGGGCGTGCCTGACATGCATGGCGGAGAACGCGGCGATCAGATCGTGACCATCCACGTCATCATCCCGAAGGAACTCACGGATGAACAGCGCGACTTGGTCGAGCGGCTCGGCCAAACGCTCGGATCCGATCTTGCGCCGCAACCAACGCATCGCGGCTTTTTCGATAAGGTGAAGGACGCGCTCGGCGTCTAGGTTCCCTGGCACGCGTCGTCGACCGTCAGGTTCGACGCCAGTGCTATCATTTCAGCCGCGATTCGCGCCCGTTCGGCAGCGTCGCGGTCACCTATTCGCGGGTGGTGAAAAGGTATCACATGGGTTTTTGGCACCTATATTCCAGGTTCGAATCCTGGCCCGCGAGCCAATCGAATTCCCCGAACGCGCCTAGCCCCGGCCACGACCGCTGATGTCGTCGCTCTCTGTCGTCATTCTCGCTGCCGGCGCCGGCACGCGCATGAAGTCGAGCCTGCCCAAACCGCTCCATTCGGTCGCTGGACGCTCGATGCTGGCGCATGTCGTCGATACTGCGCGCCAGCTCGATCCGCTCGATATTGTCGTCGTCGGCAGCCAGGATGTGCTCGACGCGATGGAAACGGCAGGTTGGGCTGGAGGAATCTCGGTCGTCGAGCAGAAACCACCGCGGGGCACAGGTGACGCGGTCCGAGTTGCTCTCGACGCCGGCGCGAATGGCGACGCATTGCTCGTGCTCTACGCCGATCATCCGCTTGTCACCCCGGATGTGCTCGTTCCGCTGATCGAAAAGGTCGTGCACGATCACAATTGCCTCGCCGTTCTGACGTGCAATGTCGACGACGCAGCCGGATATGGCCGCATCGATCGGGACGAGTTGGGTCGTCTGCGCACGATCATCGAGAAAGTCGACGATGACGAATCGCGGCGCATTGGCAGCACTGAGATCAACAGCGGGGTCATGGCGCTCGATCGGAGATGGGGCGCCGACGCGCTTGCCAATCTCGCTCCAAATCCACGCAAGAACGAATACTTCCTCACCGATCTTGTCGCTGTCGCGTACAGCGAGGATCCCGAGTCGGTTGGCTCGACCCCCGGCACCACAGACGTGTTGGTCGGAGTCAATGATCGTGCAGAACTTGCAGTGGCCGATCATCTGCTGCGTGAACGGAAGCGCGCGCATCTGCTCGATTCGGGTGTGACGCTCATCGCGCCTGTTTCGAATCAGATCGACCTCGACGTCGAGATCGGCGCCGACTCGATCGTTGGACCCAACTGCATCATCGAGTCAGGCACACGAATTGGCCAAGGGTGTCGTATTGGTCCCAACGCAGTGATCCGCAACAGCACGTTAGCCGAACGTGTCCGGATCGAATCGTCCATCATCGAAGACTCGGCGATTGGCGCAGATTCTGATGTGGGACCGTTTTCGCACGTGCGTGGTGGCGCCGAAATCGGTGCACGCGTCCACATCGGCAACTTCGCAGAGCTCAAGAATGCCCGCGTGGAGGAAGGCGTCCGGGTCGGCCATTTTAGCTACATTGGCGATGCCAGCCTGGGGGCCAACGTCAACATCGGCGCAGGCACCGTGACCTGCAACTTCGATGGCGTCGACAAGCATCGCACCGAGATCGGTCACGATGCCTTCATCGGAAGCGATTCCTTGTTGATTGCTCCGGTGACCATTGGCGATGGCGCTCGCACCGGGGCAGGTGCGGTTGTGACCAAGGACGTTGCGCCGGGCGCGACGGTCGTCGGCATGCCAGCTCGACAGATTCGGAGAAATCCGGCAGCAGCCGGCGAGAGAGGCGAGGAGTAGCGATGGAAGGCCGCATGCAGGTGTTCACTGGAACGTCTCACCCTGCGCTGGTGGATGACATCATGCGCGAGCTCAACGCACCGCTCGGTCGCGCCATCGTCAGCACCTGGAAGAACGGCGAAACGCGCGTCAAGCTCGACGAGAACGTGCGCGGATCAGATGTGTTCGTCATCCAGTCGCTCTGTGACCCCGTGAATCACAACATCATGGAGCTCTTGCTCATCATCGACGCCCTGCGCCGCGCATCCGCGGACCGCATCACCGCGGTGATTCCCTATTTCGGGTATGCGCGTCAGGAAAAGAAGACGACCGGTCGCGAACCGATATCCGCCAAGCTGGTTGCGAACCTCATCGTTACCGCCGGAGCGCAACGGGTGCTCACCATCGATCTGCACGCGCCCGCCATCGAGGGTTTCTTCGACATCCCGGTCGACCATCTGCGTGCGACTCCATTGCTTGCACGGCGATATGGCAGAGAACACGAAGGGCCCATTGTCGCGGTGAGCCCTGACGCCGGCGGAGTCACCCGCGCGGAAGACTTTCGCGCGCGCGTCGGCGGATCGCTCGCCATCATCTCCAAACAACGCCCGGATGCAGACTCCACCGAGGTGATCGAGATGGTTGGCGACGTGGACGGCAAGACCTCCGTGATCATCGATGACATGATCTCGACAGCCGGTACCCTGACAATTGCGGCGGACTTGCTCGTCGAGCGCGGCGCACAACACGTGCATGCCGCCGCTACGCATGGCGTTTTCGCGGGCGAAGCCATCGAGCGAATTCTTGGTTCGCCGATTTCGAAGTGCTACGTCACCGACACGATTCCGCTTCCGCGCGCAGAGCTTGGCGATCGCCTCGAGGTGGTGACCGTTGCTCCGCTTCTGGCCGAAGCGATCACCCGCATCCACAAAGACCTGTCGGTCAGCGCGCTGTTTACCTAGGGGGTGGGAAGTCAGCTGGAGCGGGCGAAAGTCGCTCCAATCGCTGATCGCCGAACCTCGATCACATTGTGATGCACCGACAACCTTCGCTCACCAGCCGCGACGCATCCGAAGCCAGGCGTCTTCTTGGTCGGCCGATGATCCGCATGGGCGACGTCACATCGACCATGGATATCGTCCGCCGTCTCGAAATCATGGGTGTTCCCGAGGGCGTCGCTGTCCTTGCCGCATCCCAATCCCGCGGCCGCGGTCGTGCCGACCGCATTTGGCATTCTCCCGCAGATGCTGGTCTCTATTGCTCGGTTCTCCTTCGGCCTGACATCCCGGTGGATCGGTTTCAGGCGTTCTCGATCGCGACTGGTCTTGCCGTTTGTGATGCTCTCGACCCAGACGCTTCCCTCGGGCTCCAGCTGAAATGGCCCAACGATATCGTTGCGCGTGATCTCAAACTGGGCGGAATTCTCATTACCACGAATGTGCAGCACGCGCGTGTTGCCTCTGCGGTCGTGGGAATTGGTGTCAATCTGCGGCCGGCTCCGGAGATGCCCGAGACGGCAATCTCACTTCAGCAGCTCTCTCCCGATGCTCGCTCGACGCCAGTCGCGATAGTCCACTGCATCTTTGAATCGCTGTCCCAACGTTATGCCATGGTCCTTGCTGGTCGATCGGGAGATGCGATCGCCAACTGGCCAGATCGTCTAGCGTACCAGGGGCAACAGATCAGCCTCCAGGACGGCCAGATTCTTCACACAGGAACGCTTCGCGCCATCGACGCAACGGGCTCCCTCATCATCGATGGCCCGCACGGGCCAGTAACTGTGACATCCGGTGAGCTCACCCGTGGCCCCCGCCTTCTCGACGCATGATCGCCGACCATCCGCCACGCGGCCCAGCCTCCAACTCGTTTTAGGACTCACGACTTACGACCCAGGCCCAGTACTCCGGACTCAGGACTCCGGACTCTGAACCCGGCTCCATCCCAATTCGCCATTCCGGCTAGTCGCGCCATATCACCCTCACCTATACTCACCGATTGGCAAATGGCGCGCCGAAAATCCGGTTCGGTGCGGTGGATTCCAGTGAAGGGCAATCGATCGACGATGGATTTCAGTCTCACCGAGGAGCAGATTCAGGTTCGCGACATGGTGCGCGAATTCGCCCAGCGTGAGGTCGCGCCCTACATTCAGGAGTGGGACGCCAAGGGCGAGTTCCACCGCGAAGTGCTGACCAAGATGGGCGAGCTCGGTATCCTCGGTCTCCCCATCCCTGAGCGGTATGGCGGGTTGGGTCTCGACTATGTCTCCTTTGCGCTCGCTTGCGACGAGCTCGAGTATGTCGACACCTTCCTGCGGGTCGTCATGAGCGTGCACGTCGGCCTGAACAGTCTTGCCCTCTTGCAATGGGCAAATGAGGAGCAGAAGCAGCGCTGGCTGGTTCCGCAGGCGCAGGGCCTGAAGATGGCGACCTTTGGCCTCACCGAACCGAACGCCGGTTCCGACGCAGGTTCGATCGAATCGACCGTCGTGCGCGATGGCGACCACTACATCCTCAATGGCGCCAAGATGTGGATCTCGCTGGCCGATGTGGCCGATCACTTCCTCGTCTTCGCCAGCATCGACCGCTCGAAGAAGCATCACGGTCTGTGCGCATTCGTGCTCGAGCGGGGCATGGAGGGCTTCACCACCGGCACCATCAAGGGGAAGCTCGGTGTCCGGGCCGGCAACACCGGCGAGCTCGCCTTCAACAATGTGCGCGTCCCGGTCGAAAACCGCATTGGCGAGGAGGGCGAAGGCTTCAAGATTGCCATGAGCTGCATCGACCAGGGACGGTTCACGGTCGGCGCAGGAGCGGTTGGGCTCATTCGCGCTTCGCTCGACGCGAGTGTCCGCTATGCGAATGAGCGTGAGGCGTTCGGCCAACCGATTGGCAAGTTCCAGCTCGTGCAGCAGATGATCGCCAAGATGGTCGCGGGGCACCAGGCCTCGTACCTGCTGACGATGCAGGCCGCCGAGCTCAAGAACCGGGGTATTCGCAACACACGCGAGACCTCGCTTATGAAGTGGTACGCCTGCGATCAGGCGCTGCAGGCCGCCGATGACGCGATCCAGATTCACGGTTCGTATGGCTTCTCGAACGAGTATCCAGTCGAACGTTTCTGGAGAAACTCGCGGGGAGCTGTCATCTACGAAGGCACCCGCGAGGTGCATACGCTCCTGCAGGCCGAATATGCCCTGGGATACCGGCAGGACAAGCCGCTTTCGCACCCGCAGCCTCCGGCGCAGGGATTCGATTCGGCCGAACTGCTTTCGATGACACGATAGAAACCGCGAGGTTTTCTCATGACCAAGAGCGTCATACTCGGCGGCGCACGCACGCCGGTCACCAAGATCAACGGCTCGCTCGCGAGCAAGACCGCGGTCGAGCTGGGCGCGGTCGCGATCGAGGGCGCGCTCGAACGGGCGGGGGTTGCGCCGGAAGAGGTCGAGCACGTCATCATGGGCCAGGTGCTCCAGGGTGGCGCCGGACAGATTCCTTCCCGACAGGCGCAGCTGCTGGCCGGTATCCCGCGCACGGTCACTTCAGAAACGATCAACCGAGTTTGCGGTTCTGGTCTGCGCGCAGTCACCCTAGCGGACACGCTCATCAAGGCTGAGGGTTACGAAGTCATCGTTGCCGGTGGCATGGAATCGATGTCACAAGCGCCTTATTTCGTGCGTAACGCGCGGGGCGGCATGCGCATGGGCAATGGCGTGTTTGAAGACATGATGATGACCGACGGTCTGTTCTGCGCGCTCGATCACGTTCAGATGGGTCTCCATGGCGACAATGTCGCCGAGGAGAACGGCGTCACGCGCGAAGAGCAGGATGCTTGGGCGCTTCGCTCGCACCAGCGCGCCATTGCCGCCCAGGACGCCTGCCGGCTTTCGGCTGAGATCGTCCCGGTCGAGGTCAAGACGAAGAAAGAAACGATCGTCGTCGACAAGGACGAGCAACCTCGCCGTGACACGTCGCTCGAGGCGCTTGCCCGACTCAAGCCCGCCTTCCGCGAGGGCGGTACAGTCACTGCCGGGAATGCGCCCAGCGTCAACGATGGCGCCGGGGCATTCGTCGTTACGAGCGAGACATGGGCGGATGATCACGGACACGAACCGATCGCCCGCATCGTCTCGCACGGCGCCGCTGCCTGGGATCCGCCCTATCTGGCGTACACACCGCAGATGGCCGCGGAGATCGCGCTCAACAAGGCGGGGTTGACCGTCGCCGATCTCGATCTGGTCGAGATCAATGAGGCGTTCTCGAATGTGGCCCTAATCGCCTCACGGCGGCTGGGCGTCTCCGAGGACATCGTCAATGTCAATGGCGGTGCGGTCGCGCTGGGTCACCCGCTGGCTGGCAGCGGACCGCGTATCCTGCTGGCGCTCATCTATGAGCTCCGAAGGCGCGGCGGCGGCATCGGACTAGCGGGCATCTGCTCTGGCGGTGGCCAGGGCGATGCGATCATCGTCGAGGTTCCGGGCGCCAAACATGCCTGACGCCAAGCTCTTCAAACTGCCTGATTCCGAGCCGTCGATCGACGGCTCGGTTTTTCGCGCCCCTGGGTCCGTCGTGGTCGGGGATGTGCAGATCGGGCCGGAGTCCAGTGTCTGGTACAACGTGGTCATTCGTGCCGACGTGTCGCCAGTCCGTATCGGATCTCGCACGAATATCCAGGACGGCTCGGTGCTCCACGCCGATCCAGGCTTTCCCTGCATCATCGGTGACGATGTCACCGTGGGCCACAAAGCCATTGTGCATGGCGCGCAGGTCGCGAACGGAGCGCTGATTGGCATGGGAGCAATCCTGCTGAATGGCGCGCAGATCGGTGAGAACGCAATCGTCGCCGCTGGTTCAGTTGTGACCGAGGGAACGTTCGTCTCTCCAGGAACGCTCGTCGCGGGTATCCCGGCGAAAGAAAAGCGGCAGTTGGACGACGAAGCTCAGCAGATGGGCCGCAAAGGGGCGGAAGGATACGTTCGCAACGCGAAGCGTCATCTGGGCGCTGCCCCAGTGGAGGAGTAGAACCATGGCCATCGAAGTCGAACGACGGGGCGCTATTGCCGTCGTCACCATGAGTCGCCCGGAAGCGCTCAATGCCTTCAACAACGAGCAACTTGTCTCGCTTGCCGAAACCTTCGATCTCCTCGCGGCGGATGGCTCGATTCGAGCGGTGGTGTTGACCGGTGCCGGTGATCGCGCCTTTGCAGCCGGCGCCGATATCAAGGAGATGAAGGATCTCGATGGGGTGGGCGGGCTTGCCTTTGGCCGCGCCGGCCATCGCGCCACCCGCGCTGTCGAGGAGTTGCCACAACCCGTCATCGCGGCGGTGAACGGATTCGCGCTGGGCGGGGGCTGCGAACTCGCCCTCGCCGCGGACATCCGACTCGCCTCGGAGAATGCGGTATTCGCCCAGCCCGAGGTTACCCTTGGTATTCCGCCGGGCTGGGGTGGCTCGCAACGATTGCCACGCCTCGTCGGCCCGGGCATGGCGGCCGAGTTGATTCTGACCGGACGGCGGGTGAAAGCCGACGAAGCGCTTCGCATCGGCTTGGTCAACGCCGTCTATCCGCTCGATCGACTCATGGACGAGGCGGTCAAGATGGCGGAATCTATTGCTGCCAACAGCCCGCTCGCGGTTCGTTCCGCCAAACAGCTCATGCGGTTGGCGTTCAATGGACAGACTATCGACGGGCTCGACAGCGAGGCAAGAGCTTTTGGCGTTGCCTTCACAACCAACGATCAGAAAGAGGGGATGACGGCGTTTGTCGAGAAGCGCGCCGCAACCTTCCAGGATCCAGCATAAGGACGTTTCATGGCCTACAAGATCGCTGTTCTCGTCAAACAAGTGCCCGATCTCAATGCAATGCGGATCGATTCCGCTACGGGCAAACCCATCTTCGGTGGGCAAATGGTCATCAGTTCGTATGATGACTATGCCATCGAAGAAGCGATTCTCCTCAAGGAAAAGCACGGCGCCGATGTCACCGTGATCGCCGCCGGACCGTCGGGCGCGAAAGACGCTGTCACCCGCGCGCTGGCGATGGGGGCCGACAATGGCGTGCTGATCGAAATGGCTGCCAACGATGTCGATACACGTGTGCTGGCTCGTGTGCTGGCGGAACAGCTGTCCGGTGGTGGATTCGACATCATCCTGACCGGGCAAAGTTCGGACGACACCGGCACCGGCCAAATCGGACCGCAGGTGGCCGAACTGCTCGGACTGCCCAGCGTTTCTTCCGTCATTGGTCTCGATGCCAACGGGTCGACACTCACACTCTTGCGCGATACCGAAGATGGCAAGCAAAAGGTATCGACAGAGACGCCGGTTCTCGTGATGGCATCAAGTGGCCTGAACGAACCTCGCTATCCGTCCCTCAAAGGCATCATGGCCGCCAAGAAGAAGCCGCTCGAAACGATCAAGGTCGACGTTTCGGTTCCGCATGACATCAGTTGGGGCGAACCATATCGGGAGGAGCGCGCTGCCAAGGGCACCATCGTTGCCGATCTGCCCGCGTCGGACGCTGCCGCTCAACTTGTTGCCTGGCTGCGGGAAAAGAAACTCGTTTAGGCGCCCATCGAGACATCTCCTATGCTCAAACTCTATTCCTGGAACGTGAACGGGCTTCGCGCCAACATCAAGAAGGGCGCGTTTGCCGCCTTCGTTTCCGCGTGCGATCCGGACATCTTGTGTATTCAGGAAACCAAGGCCAAGCAAGGTCAGGCGGAGATCGATCTCCCGGACTATCGCGAATACTGGTATTCGGCTGAGAAACCCGGGTATAGCGGAACGGCGATCTTCACAAAGATCGAACCGTTGCGCGTGGTCGAGGGGCTTCCATCCGACATCATCGACCGATTCGATTGGTCGATCGATTCCTATGGCAACCCAAACGACGAGGGGCGTGTGCTCGCAGCCGAATTCGAGGAGTTCTGGCTGGTTACGGTCTACACCCCAAATGCCAAGGACGACTTGAGCCGTATTCCGCTTCGTCAGATGTGGGATCCGGCTTTCCTGGCATACATCGTTCGCCTCGAGGAGCAGAAACCGGTCATCTTCTGTGGTGACCTGAACGTCGCGCACAACGAGATCGACCTTGCTCGCCCAAAGCAGAACATCGGCAAGAAGGGATTTACGAGCGAGGAACGCGGCGGTTTCCAGGCGTTCATCGATGCTGGATTGATCGACACCTTTCGAACGCTGCATCCAGACCGAACTGGCGCCTATACCTGGTGGTCTCAGATGGCCAACGCCCGGGCCAGGAACATGGGTTGGCGTATCGACTACTTTCTGGCTTCAAGAGCACTCGAGCCTCGTATTGTGTCGGCCGATGTGCACATGGACATCATGGGTTCCGATCATTGTCCGGTATCACTCGTGCTCGACCGATGATCGGCGAACCTGCGTAACGATCGACGAAAAGCATCCACGTCATCGGGCCGTTTTCGACCCGGACAGCGCCAGAAGGCAACAGGAGCAAACCATGGCATTCAAGAAGATTCTCGTCGTCGGCGAGTCCGGTCCGAACGGTATCCGTCCCGAATCGCTGGAGGCGGTCACCGCGGCCAGGGAACTGGCGGCCATCAGCGGCGCCGAGCTGGCAGGCGCAGTCGTCGGCGCCAATGCGGCAGATGCGGCGGCGACATTTGCGAAGACGGGCCTTTCGACCGTCTATCTCGCGAACGATCCACTGTTGATGACAGATCAACCAATCACCAAAGCAATCGCTATCGCAGCGGAGACGTCCGGCGCTGATGTTCTCATCTTTGCCGGCACGACCACTGGTCGTGATGTTGCCGCTCGTCTCGGGGCCCGGCTGAATGCAGCAGTTGCCTCAGATGTTGTTGGCCTGGATGGCAGCGGTCCGGATATCATCGCCCGTCGTTCGATTCTGGGAGGCAAGGCACTGGTGGACGTCACCCTCAAGGGTGACCCCGCACGCATCGTCAGTCTTCGACCAGGTTCCTGGGCGAAGGCTGCAACCGACCAGACGGCCGGCAGCATCGTCCCGCTCGAAGTCCCGCTGACGGACAGCGACACCCGCGTGCGTGTCGAAGGCTACGAGACTGGTGGCGGGGATGCCGGCGTGAAGCTGCAGGACGCGGAAATCATCGTCGCCGGGGGCCGTGGATTGAAGGAAGCGGAGAACTTCGCCCTTGTCGAGCAGCTCGCTGCGACGCTCGGCGGAGCCGTGGCTGCGTCACGCGCGGTCGTCGACGCAGGGTGGCGTCCCCATCATGAGCAGATCGGCCAGACTGGCCAATCGGTTACCCCACGGCTATACATTGCAGTCGGCATTTCCGGTGCGGTGCAGCACAATGTCGGCATGCAAGGTTCCGAGTACATCGTTGCGATCAACCGCGATCCAGACGCCCCGATTTTCAAGATCGCGTCATTTGGAATCGTTGGGGATCTCTTCGACGTCGTGCCAGCGCTGACGGCCGAACTGGCCAAGTAGGGACAATCGCAGATCGATTCGACGGCAAGAAATGGGGGCCAACAATGGATGACGATCGATTCGACGCGATAGTCGTCGGAGCCGGCCCCGCCGGAATCACTGCCGCACGCGAGTTGGCATCCGCGGGTTTGTCCGTCGTGGTGTTGGAACGGGGTCAATACCCAGGCTCCAAGAATGTCTCTGGCGGCATTCTCTATCGGCAACCGACCGAGCAGTTCGCTCCAGGGTTCGAAGAGGAAGCGCCACTCGAGCGGCCGATCATCGAGCAGCGCTATCTTGCGCTCACTGAGGACGCGATGCTTGGAGGCGTCTTTCGTTCGATGAGATTCGCTGAGCCTCCCTACAACGCCTACAGCGTGCTTCGGTCCGAGTTCGATCAGTGGTATGCCTCGACGGCGGAAGCCGCAGGCGCCGAGGTCTATCCAGAGTTCACCATCGTCGACCTGATCTGGGAAAACGGCAAGGTTGCTGGCGTCACAACTGGCGACGAAGATGGCGAGCTGCTTGCGCACTGTGTCGTGCTTGCTGACGGGGCAAACTCACTGCTGGCCAAGGCCGCCGGGTTGCATCGTGAGTGGCAACCGTCTGAGCAGGCGCTGATCGCGAAAGAACTCATCGCGTTGCCAGCGGAGAAGATCGATGACCGATTCGCGCTTCCGCAAGGGATGGGTGCGGCGTACGAGATCTTCGGCGAGTCCACCTGGGGGCTTCTCGGCTACGGCTTCATCTACACGAACAAGGAATCGATATCGATCGGCACCGGCGCGCTCTTGCAGGACTTGATCGACAGCGGCCGCAATGTAAGCGACATGCTCGACCGCTTCAAGCGGCACCCGGCCATTGCGCCATTGATCGCCGGCGGCGAAACGATCGAGTACGCCGCGCATCTCATTCCAGAGCTCAACGTGGATCGCCTGCCACAGGTTTACGCAGACGGGGTGGTCGTCGTTGGAGACGCGGCTGGATTGCTCAATCCGGTCAACCGCGAAGGCGCGAACCTCTCCATGCTCTCGGGCAAGCTCGCCGCCGAAACGATCATCGAAGCCAAGGCAGCTGGCGACTACTCTGCGCACGCGCTATCGGCCTACAAGCGTCGCCTCGACGACAGCATCATCATGGCCGATATGAAGAAGGTCTCCAAGATGGCGCCGTTTGCGCATGACCGGCCCCATCTCTTCACCGAGTACCCGAAGCTCGCTGCCAGCGCCGCACTCGAGTATCTGACCGTCGACGGAGTCTCCAAGAAGGAGAAGCAGAAGAAGATCATGTCGATGGTGAAGGGTCTTCCGAAGCGCCGTCTCCTGGGTGACGCGTTCGGTGCGTTGAGAACTCAGCGGTAGTCGCGAGGGGCCCAGCAGCTCTCGCCGCGAACCCCGCACGACAGCAGCTACGCCGCGCTGAGACGAGCGGCGCGCACCTTTGTGGTCTCAGCAGTGTCGACTTCGCCGTGTTCGTCGAACACGACGCCGTAGAGCTCCTGCGCGGCCTCCACGGACACCAGCTCTTCCAGTACGTCCTCTTGCACCCGATCTGGGTCTCGCAGCAACGGGTTGCCAAAGCCTCCGCCCCCACCAGTCCGAATCGAGAGCAGATCGTTCTTTGCAATTGGCTGATCCGGTGTCTTGATGATTTCCACGCCTTGCCCGTAGATCGACGAATCGAGCACGCCATACGTGCGACCGCCGGGCAACCCGCCTTCGACGCCAGCATGTGGCGCAATGCATCGCTCGAGGACCGAGATCATTCGACCATCAGCCAGCAACCGATAGTCACGCCGTACACCCAAGCCGCCACGGAACTTGCCTGCTCCGCCGCTGTCCTGAATGAGCTCGTACCGTTCGATGATCTCTGGATCCTTGGCTTCTTCCAATTCCACTGGGAGATTGCGGCTACATGCTTCCAGGATATGGACCATGGCGCTCTCGCCGTCGGCAAACGCGGATGCGCCCATGCCGATGCCTTCGATATTGGCCTCCACCCACATTTCGCCTGTCTGCACGTCGAATCCATAGCGAAAGACCGCACAAAGGTCTCCTCCCGATTGCGCCGGCAATCGTTCCGGAAAGATTGGCGACATAGTGGACATCACCGCCTCGATGGCGGTCATGCCCGGCCACCCGTAGAGATTGGTGGGAGCCGCATCATGAGGGTTGAAAAGCGATCCCTTGGGCGCAACCACGTTGATTGGTCGGAACGATCCCTCACAGGCCGCAGAATCAGGCGCGGTCAGGATCTTGCCCAGCATGCGTGAGATAGAGATCGCCGTGATGAATGGAACGTTCATCGGGCCACGTTGCTGCTCCGCGGACGCAGAGTAGTCGAACGTGATCTCGGCAGCGTCTGGATCGATCGTAACAGTCACACCGACTCTCAGCGGCACTCCTCGATCGATACCGTTATCGTCGCTGAAGTCGATACCAGTCCAGGAGCCGGCCGGCATCTGCCGAATGGCATCGCGCGCCATCGTTTCGGCATGGTCATAGATCTCCTGGACACAAGCATTGACGGTACCGAATCCGTACTTGTTCAGCAGTCGAAGCACGCCTTCTTCTCCAGTGCGGAAGCTCGCAATCTGGGAGTGGATGTCACCCCAGATCGTCTCTGGGGCTCGCGAATTCGACTTGATCACCGCGGCCAGTGTTTCGTCGAGCGCACCGCCTCGATAGAGCTTGACTGGCGGCAGGCGCAGGCCTTCCTGGAACGCATCGGTCGAGTCGGTGGGGTAGGGGTCCTTTGCGCCGACATCGACAAGATGCGCCTTGCTTGCGGCGAAGCCAAACAAGATCTCTTCGTGGAAGATCGGCATCCAAAGCATCATGTCTGCCGGATGCGATCCAGTGTATTCGGGCATCGAGGTGCAGAAGATATCCCCAGGTGCGATGTCGTCCTTTCCTCGCTGGGCAAGACTACGCTTGATACCGGGACTCAAGGTGCCCATGAAGGCAGTCAGGCCAGGAGCCTCGGCCAGCGTGCTCGCATCTGCGTCGAGAAGCCCGCAGGCAAAGTCGCGATCCTCGTAGATGATCGGGGAAAACGATGTCCGCTGAATGACCTCGCGCATTTCACGCGCGGTGGTCAACAGTGAGTTGTGAACCACTGCTGTCGTAATCGGATCGACCGCTACCGTGTGAACCATCAGTTCGACCTTTCAGCTTCTGTTTTCATCTCCATCGATTGAGAAATTGACCACGTCTGCCGGATGGAATCGGTGGCGGCTCGGTCGAGCACACCGTCCGACGTGACGGCGACTCCATAAAGATCTCGGGCCGCTTCGACAGACACAAGGCCTTCGATGACGTCCGCCACCACACGATCGATGTCGCGCTCGAATGGGTTTCCATAGCCACCACCGCCGCCGGTGACGATCGTGAGAAGGTCTCCTTCGGCAATTGGCTGATCCGGTGTCTTCATGAACTCGGTCCCCTGGCCATAGATCGAAGAATCGAGGATTCCGATCGTGCGGCCGCCAGGCATGCCGCCGGCCACACCGGCGTGCGGAGAGGTGCAGCGCTCGAGCGTGGAGATCATGCGCCCGTCCGCCAGGAGCCGATACGCACGGCGCACACCGAGTCCTCCCCTGAACTTTCCGGCCCCTCCGCTGTCGGGCACAAGTTCGTAGCACTCGATGATTTCAGGGTTCTTGGTTTCTTCCAGTTCGACAGGGAGATTGCGGCTGCAGGCTTCCTCGATATGAACGATAGCGCTCTCGCCATCTGCCCATGCGCTCGCCCCCTGGCCGATACCCTCGATATTGGCTTCCACCCACATGTCGCCGGTTTGAACATCGAACCCGTACCGGAAGCAACCGCAAAGATCTCCGCCCGACTGGGCCGGGAAGCGATCGGGGAAATCGCCTGCCAGGGCTTTCAGGATCGTCTCGACAGCAGTCATTGACGGCCAACCATAGAGATTTGTAGGCGCAGAGTCATGCGCGTTGAAGATCGAACCCAATGGAGCGACAACTTTGATCGGTCGAAACGATCCCTCGCAGGCGACTGATTCGGGCGCAGTCAGGATCTTGCCCATCATGCGCGCGCACGAGATGGCCGTAATCAGCGGTGCGTTCATCGGCCCACGTTGTTGCTCAGCCGAGTCTGAAAAGTCGAAAGTCACTTCTGCGGCGATGGGGTCGATGGTGACCGCCACTCCAACTCGAACTGGTACTCCGCGGTCGATACCGTTGTCGTCGCAATAGTCGACTGCAGACCATGTCCCTGCTGGCATCCGGCGAATTGCTTCTCGCGCCATGTGCTCTGCATGGTCATAGATCTCCTGCACGCAAGCATGCACCGTGTCGAACCCATACTTGTCGAGCAGTCGAAGCACTGCTTGTTCGCCAGAGCGAAAACAGGCGACCTGAGCATGGATATCTCCCCAGATCACTTCGGGTGCGCGAGAGTTGGACTTTATGACTGCCGCCAGTGTCTCATCGAGTCGACCAGCCCGATAGAGCCTGACAGGCGGGATGCGCAATCCCTCCTGGAACGCATCGGTCGAGTCGGTGGGGTAGGGATCCTTTGCCCCGACATCGACGAGGTGGGCCTTGCTCGCCGCGAATCCGAACAGTCTTCCGTGGTGGAAGATAGGCATCCAAAGCATCATGTCGGCCGGATGGGAACCGGTGAACGCAGGCATCGAAGTGCAGTAGATATCGCCCGGCTGAAGCTCGTCTTTTCCACGCTCATCCAGTGAACGCTTGATCCCTGGACTGAGCGTTCCCATGAACGCCGTCAGTCCCGGCGCCTCTGCCAGCGTGTTCGCATCGGCGTCAAGCAAACCGCACGCAAAATCGCGGTCCTCATAGATGATCGGTGAGAACGAGGTGCGCTGGATCGTCTCGCGCATCTCTTTGGCGGCGGTCAGAAGCGCGTTGTGGACGACTGCAGTGGTGATGGGATCAGCTGTGACTTGCCCCGGCATGACTAGTCATTTCCGACTGCGATGCGCAGCGCGCCGAAGTCATCGACCGTTGCTACATCGCCTGGCATCAGGACGGTGACATGACTTGGTTCCTGGATGAGCGCTGGTCCAGCAATCGTCGCACCCGCTAGCAGCCTCGATCGATCATAGATTCCGGCATCGCGCCACTCGCGATTCACGAAAACCTGCTTGGTGCTGGTCAGTGCGTCGTTTGCGGATTCCTCGCCTTTCTCGATTTCGACCAGTGGCAGCCGATGCATCGATCCGAAAACACGCAACCGGAAGGTCACGGTCTCGCGCTTGGAGGGCATCTTGTGCCCATAACGCACTTCGTGAACTTCATCGAAGAGTTCGGGCAGAACATCGATGAGCTTGTCGTCGATGGGTATCTCGCCGAGCGGTACCTCGACCTCGTGACCTTGCCCGGTGTAGCGGCAATCGATCGACCGGTGGAATGAGACCTTGCCGCGCGGCACGCCGGCTTCGTCAGTCAACTCGTAGGCTTCCGACTCCATCTCGGCAAAGAGGCGCCCGACATAGTCGAGATCGAGAAGCGGAATCTGCTTCAAGTAGCTGCGCGCGAAGCTACCGACAATGTCGGCACTCAACATCCCCCATGCCGAGAAGACCGACGGATGTCGCGGGATGATGACATTCGGAATGTCGAGCGTGCGAGCGACTTCACTTGCGAATAAGCCGCCGCCGCCCCCGAAGGCAAGTAAGGCGAAATCACGCGGGTCGTGCCCCTGACCCACCAATGTCTGCCGCGTGACATTCGCCATATTGTTGCGAGCGACCGTAAGAATGCCCTCTGCTGCTTCTTCGACTGAGAGGCCAAGTTGCTCGGCGATCGGTCGAATGCCGGCCAGCGACAGATCTGGGCGCAGCTTCATCTCACCTCCCGCAAAGAGCGTGGGATCGATCAAGCCTGTCACCACGGCCGCGTCGGTGACAGTGGGTGAGTTTCCTCCGCGGTCGTAGCACATCGGCCCCGGATCCGCCCCAGCGCTCGCCGGACCGACGTGCAGACGGCCACCGGAATCGACATTCGCGATGCTGCCCCCACCCGCACCGACGCTTCGCACGTCGATGCTCGAGACTTTGGCGGTGTATCCCAATAAATCATGTTCGGTGGCCAGCAGCGTCTTGCCGTCGACGACGATCGAGACGTCGTAGCTCGTCCCGCCAACATCGCCGGTTACCAGGTTCGGTGTGCCGAGCTTTTCCGCCAGGTATGCCGCTCCGATAGCGCCTCCCGCAGGACCGGACTCCATCATCTGAATCGGTGCCCGGCCGATCGCCTCTACGGTCGAAACTCCGCCCGTCGAGTTCGCAATGAGCGGCGAGTTCGCCAGCCCAGCATCTTCGCGCAGAGTCTTGTCGAGCCGATCGAGATAGCTCACCACTGGTTTCTTGACATAGGCATCGATCACGGTCGAACTCGTGCGCTCGTATTCGCGAATCTCACGCGCGACCTCATGGCTCATAGACACATAGATATCTGGATCGACTTCACGGATGATGTCGCGCACCACCAGCTCGTGGCTCGGGTCTGCATAGGCATGCAAGAGGCAGACGGCGATCGACTGTGCGCCGAGTTCCAGGAGCTTCTCGGTAACGACTCGCACTTCCCAATCATCGACAGGCTGCAACACAGTCCCATCGAACATCATCCGCGCCGAAATCTCCAGTCGCCTGCGACGCGGAACCAGTGGCTTCGGTTTCTCCCAGAAGATGTTGTAGATGTGCTCGTCCGGTCGGTCGATTCGCCGAATCTCCAGAATATCCCGGAAACCCTTCGTTGTGATGAGGCCGGTGACAGCCCCCCGCTGAGTCACGAGCGCATTCGTTGCAACGGTCGAGCCATGGATGAACTGACCGACCTCGTCTGCTGCCACGCCAGTTTTGGCGTACGCGGCCATGACACCCTGCACAACATCGGCTGGGGTGGTGGCAGCCTTGTCGGCCTTGATTTCTCCGGTTTCGTCGTCCACCCAGACGATATCGGTAAACGTGCCTCCGATGTCAGTTCCGATGCGGATCATCTCGTTGCTTCCACCTTCCCTAGACCGCCATTGCCTGGTAGTCCATATCGATCCCAAAATGACGCGGTCCCCAAACCGCGAGCGCTTCCGGTGTCCGCATGATGTCGGGCACTTGCACGGCCATTACCTTGACGCGTTGGCCGTAGCGGAGTTCTTCCGTGGTGATCGGCTCTGCCGTCTCACTGTCAAGTACGCAGATGAGGTCTGGAACAACTGCTAGCACGCGCTCTCCCTGTCGCGCAATGATGTTTTCGTTCTGAAAGCTGATGAAGAGCTCGTCGTCCGCAGCGGAATCCGCAAGCGGCGCGATGCGCACATGTCCCATCGCCCAGCCTTGCTCGGTTCGACGGCTGACCTCGGTGATCTTGCCATCGAAGATCACCTTTGCCGGTGTGTACTCCGTAGCGGAAAACACATCACTGATTGCCGCGAACGGGTCGCGATGCTCTTCGCGTGCTTCGCGGATCGCTCGGCCGACCCGCAAACCGAGCCCAATCGTGCCCGAAACAGAAACACGCTTGGTCGTTGCGCCGTCCATCGGGAATTCTGCGATATACCCGACACCGCCCATGCGGATAGTCAACCCGCGCGCGAACCACTCCAACGCGAAGTTGTCATGCGCCTCGATCACGCAGGTGTCCAAATGATCGTTCGTGAGTACCAGTGGCGAGCCGCTAACACCGTAGATGTGAAAGGTCTCATGGAAGAGTTCTGGAAACGCGCGACCCATGCCGTCGCCGTCCACCACGGGAATGCCGAGTCGCAATCCCACCACCAATGGCATCATGGAATTCATGCCTCCCGCCTCGATTGGCATGGTGGCGAAGCCTTTCCTGCCGAGGTGTTCTTCCAGACGCTGGAATGAGGAAACCAGCTCCCCGCCATTCGGCAGCTTCTCGACGATGCAGGTTGGTGCACCCATCATGGCGGTAGGAATCACGAGCGCGTCGTCGGGCACTTCGGACAGATCGAGGAGCTCGATTTCTCGTCCAGTTTCGTCCAGCGCTCGTTCGACCATAAGCCGGCCGACATACGGATTTCCACCGCCTCCCGTTCCCAGGAAGGCCGCCCCGCGTGCCAGATCCTTCAGATCCTCGCGACTCAACTTCAAGCCCAAGGGACGTATCCTTTCATGTCGGCTAGTCTCGATCGTGGTTGCCGAACTGCTCCCATGAGGTGAGGTCACGGGTGGTCACCGACTTCGGAGCATCTGCGGCGAGGCCACGGTCCACCGGCTTTGGATCGCCCAGCATGATGAGCAGTTCCACGGACATGTTCGGCGGAAGGCCGATCACGCCTGCGATGCCCGACTGGCTGAACGAGGTCACCGGACAGCTTCCAACTCCAAGCGCATGAGCCATGTTCAGCATGTTTTGCGCAGCGGTTCCAACATCGACATAAGGAATCATCGAGGGTTCGATAGAGGAGAACTCACGCGACACCTGGTCCCAGTCGATCAGAATCGCGATGATTGCATGCGGTTCGGCCAGCATCCCGGGAGAGAACGATCGGATCTGGCGAATCCTGTCCGAATCGCGTGTGATCAAGAAGCGGTGTGGTCGCAGATTCCCGCCGCTGGCGGCCCATCGCCCGGCCTGGACGATCTCCCACAGCGCATCGTCAGAAACTGATTCGCCGGTGAACGAGCGTACCGCTCGCCGGGTCATCATGTTCTGAAAGACGAGATCGCTCTCTTTGCTCATTCGGTGCTGCCCTCTGAGGTGGTCACCACATACTCAGCCATTCCGCGAGGTGCGTTGCGAAGAAAGTCATAGAAGGCCGGCTTGTCCCACATGCACCACTGCTTCTTGACATCGATCTCATCCTTCAGGTTTGCGAGGTAGCCGTCGTCCGGTACGGAGCCGTTGGACTCCATGAATCCAATGAGCCGGCTAACCGCGTCCACCAGACGCAATGGCCCATAGTGAATCGGCTCCTTCAACGTGATTTCCGCGGAACTCAAGAGAAACGAGATCAACTCGTTCGCCTGTGCCTCGGTCAAGACCGCATTCTGCTCGTCCATTTCAGTCTTCCGCAGCAAGTGATTCGATAGGCGAGTACTCGATGTCGTATCCGAAATAGCGAGGACCGGCGAGCTCGATCCCACCCGCAGTCCGCCAACGGGGGTCGCAGGGTATCCCCAACACCGCGACACGGTAGCCGTATCGCAGCGATTCGGTCGTAATCGCATTGCCCGCCTCGGAGTCGAGAATCGTGATCAGGTCCGGCGTGCTGGCGATCGTTCGGTCTCCTTCGCGAGCGATCAGAAACTCGTTCTGGAAATCGATCGCAAGGCGACGACCTTCATACTCGTCCACACCATCGATCAACGCTGTCCCGCGCGCGAATCCGGTTTCGGTGCGCCGGTTCAGATCTGCGATCTTGCCCTTCCAGATCAGATGACCGTTGGTGGCGGCGCGAACCGCTTCCACCGGATCGACGTGGGACGCATGCGCGGCTCGGATCGTCTTGCCAATCGATTCGACCTTTGTGATCGTGCCGGCCACGGCAGCTGCTTTGATCTGCTTGCCTGTCATCACGAACAGCCCAATGAATGCTGAGCAACCCATATCGATGGCGATCGTACGAGCGAAAGTCTCGGTCCAGCGGTTGTTGCAGGTATTGAGAATGCAGGTGTTGCCCTTTTCGT
>JAWKPF010000031.1 GCA_041390825.1 Thermomicrobiales bacterium | reverse complement strand
CGGCGTGCGCAAGGGATGTCTGATCGGGCTGCCGGATGGCGACGACCTGCTCGAGGACTACCGGCTGCTCGTTGGCACACGCACGACCGCCGAGCAGAAAGAACGCCGCATTGCTCAGCAGGCTGCCAGCATCGAACAGTCGCTCGACTCCGCGCCCTGGCCCGAACCGGGACGCCAGGCATTGCGCAGAGTTCTGCGCACCGCCAATCCGGGCTTGATCGTGCATGACCGCAGCCGGGGGTGGGGCGTCTATCTTGCCCGTACCGCGTCTGGCGTGGGGCTCTTTCTCTTCGACCGCTCGGTCCAGATCGTCCCGGAATACCGTTCGATCGATTACGTCTTCGACCAGCGCATCGACAAGGTGCCCGAATCGCTCATCGAAGCTGAAGAGCCAGTCGAAGATGTGGTTGCCGGAAAACTGGTCACGGGACGGCAGCTGGCCGCTTTCTGGACCCGGGTACGCAAGCTCGGATTACCCGACCTGGCCGCGATGCGGCGCGAGCACCGCCGGCTGGAAGAAGAGCGCGTTGCGAGCGAGCTGGCAACGGTGACGGCATCGCTGGCGGAAACGCGCGAGCAGCTTGCTGCGCTGGACCGAGCGCGGGACGAGCATCCGTGTCACACCTGCGCGGTGCGAAAGGTGCATCGGGACAACCTGCGCCGAGTCGACAATCTGGAGAAAGAACGCGCGCTCCTGGAAGGTGTGCTGGAACGCGAGACCGATGCCGAGGAAGCGCGCATTCGGGGCGTCATCCGGGGTATTCGCGAGGTGCTCAACCGGTTCGGATATCTCTATCGCGGCTATCCGACCGAAAAGGCGGACATGCTCGCCAGTGTCTTCGACAACGATGCCCTCATTCTCTGCGAGCTCGTCGACCGCGGGGTGCTCGACAATCTCGAACCCGAGGACCTGGCCGAGGTCTTCTCATGGTTTAGCTTCGACCGCGATTTCCGGTACGCCAATCACTTCACCCTGAGCAAAGAGCTGATCCAGCTCCGACGTCGACTGGACGACATCGAACGCGCCGTGCTCGGGGAAGAGCGGGACAACGGACTCTACATCTCGGAAGGACACAACCCGAGTTTCTACGGCGCTGCCAAAGCCTGGACGCAGGGGCAGACGATGGTGGAAATCTGCGAGCAGATCGAACTCTCTGAGGGCGATCTGGTGCTGACCTTCAACAAGACCATCGATCTCTTGCGCCAGGTGCGTGAAATGCTCACCGACGTCCTGCCGGAGAACGACCTTCGCTTCCGGTTGCGCGATGCTGAGCGATTGATCCGCCGGGACATCGTCGAGCAATCGCTGACGCTGGGATTTGCTCCGCTGCAACTGGAAGACAACCTCCCGGAGGAGGAGGTCGAAGAGCCGCTCGACGAGATCGAGTAGTGGCGCGTGAGCGGCTCTGCATTTGGGCCGAGGGTGGTTACGGTGGCGCCGGGCTTCGCTTCCTCTATGTCCGGCGACGTCCTGATCTTCTGTGCGATATGTCCAGTTGACTTGTGCAAACGGAATAGACGGATGCATCGATCTGCGCGAGAATGACGACAGCGCGGTGGGCCTTGCCTGCCGCGTCCCAGTGCCGGCAGCGTCGCCGGCACTGCATCGACGCAGAGGAGCATCGCGTGGGCGCCATTTCCTGTTTCACCGATATCGGACAAGACGAGCTGGAGTTGCTCTACGAGAGCACCGTCATTTCCCGCGATGGCGTCCGCCTGGGTACGGTCATCGATCTGGTGCGGCGCAACGGCGATGTCATAGGGTTCGAGGTGAGCGGTGGAGGTATTTTCGGCAGTGGCGCGGGGCACTTCCGCTTGCCGGTCAACTCGATTGTGCGGATCGACGATTTGACTGTCCACGTCACGCGTGAGAGCCGCCAATTCGGGTAGTCAGCGAATGAGTCCAGCCCGGCTCTTCCAAAGCGGGTTGCACCGTTTTCCCCGACCGTGAACTTGCAGATCTCAGTGGATGCCATCGATCACGATCCGGCAACCACGGAGGGCTGCGACCACGCAGATCAAAGCGAAAAGCGTCTTGTGCGCAGTCAGAGCCCGGACAGACCAAGCGAGGGACGGCGCGCCGTCCCTCGCTTGCGTTCGCCGACCGAAATACGCAGTTACGCTTCCTTCGGATTGTCGACACTCTGTGCCGTGATCGGTCCGTTGTCTGTGACTTTCAGAATGCCCCACATTCCGGCTGGTTCATGGCCGGGAATATCGCACCAGAAGTAGTAGGTTCCTGCGGGGGCATTGATCGTGACCTCGCCGGACTTTCCCGGTTGGACGGACAACTTGATGTCGAGGTTCTTGACGTCCTTGTTGTTGTGATCGCTGAGCACGAAGGTGTGTTCCGCTGCGCCGGCGTTGTCGAAGATCACCTTCACATCCGTATTGGCGGGAATCGTGAGCAGGTTCGCGCCGAAGTAGATGTCATGCATGCTGTTTTCGATGCACGACGCGCCGGCTTCCGGAGTTCCGGCGGGCGCCCCTTTTGTTTCCGATGCCTTGGCGCATCCCGAGCTCGCTGGAGGCGTGGCGTCGGCGGCGGAAACAGACATCCAGATGGCATAGGATGCGGCAAGCGCCAAAGCGAATCCGACAATCACCGCGAACGCGCGCAGCCGGATGGACGGACGAACAACGGACATTGCATTGCTCCTTTCGAGCAGTGGGCGGATGGGCACGGATTGGGCGCGAATCCGTCGCAGGTTCGAGGGACGCGAGGGTGCGTCCATGACTGGCAGGAGGGGCGATTCAGCGAGTTTCTCTGGAGACCAGGCGAGCGGGCTGATCGGGCGCTACCATAGTCCCAATAGTAGTGTGACCATTAAGAGGCTGCCCGAAAGGAAAGATGTATGGGAGACGAGATTGCGAAGGGTAAGATCCCGGCAAATGCGCCCCATCTGTATCAGCTCGAGAACTTGCCAGTTTATTCCGCTGTCGAAGCGCTGCGCTGGAAGGTGATGATCGGGACAGACGGCGAACGCATTGGCACGATCGAGAGCCTGGAACGCGATGAGGACACAGACATCGTCGAGTTCTTGCAGGTTGGGCGAGGCGGGTTTCTCGGCTTTGGCGCCGAGCGGTTTCTGGTGCCGGTCACGGCCATCGTGCGGGTCGACGAAAAGAACGTCTATATCGATCGTCCGCTGCACGTCGTTGCTGGCGCGCCCGAATACGACTACGAACGTATCAACGACCCTGACTATTGCGCGGGGGTTCGCGCCTGGTGGTGCATGCCGGTCGAGATCGATGTGTCAAGAACAGAGTCTGGAACAAGCACCGGAACGATCTGAAACGGGAGGAGAGGCACCAATTGTCGGTTGCCAGTTGCCAGTCGTCAGTCGCTAGTCGCCAGTTGCCGGTCGTGAGTTGTTGGTGAGTGGCTCAGGGCTCAGGGCTCCGGACGCCGGGGCCGCCCCGGCGGTTGACAATTTCTCACATCGCCTGATAGCGTTATGCCAATCCAGTAACGCCAAGGCGTCGAGGAGGACGAGTACCCGGACGTGGGGAAGCAGAGAGCCGCGGTTGGTGTGAAGCGGCGTCGAGCGATCCGGGGAAAAAGACCTCTGAGCCTCGCTCCGAACGGCCAGTTGGCTCAGTAGGCGGCGACGGGGGCCGTCAGGCCAAGAGACTCCCGTTATAGAGTCGCCGCATCGCGCATCATGCGCCGTGTGGAAAAGCGCCTCACCTGTCCTCCAGGTGAGGAAGTGGGGTGGTACCACGGGCTCAGACACCGCTCGTCCCCAGCCGGGGATGGCGGTTTTTTCATTTCTCCTGAACCGGAAGACGGTGTCACGTTCGGCGTTCCATAGAAACGCGCGGAGGTGGCCTATGTACCGAAGACCCGGACCGTTGCTCTCGAAGATCGCTCGCTCCAAGCGCAAGGCGCGCTGGCAGGTTGCCAGTCGCGCCGAAACCGCCATCGTTTTTCGCCGCACCTTTGGACGACAACGAATGAGGCGCCAAGCGCCAGGAGTGTTTTTCGATGACCGCCACTACAATTCCAGCGTCGACGATTAGCGACCACTTGACCGGCGCGTTTACCGCGCTCATTACCCCGTTCCGAAACGGTGAGATCGACGAGCGGGTCCTGCGCGAGCTGGTCGAGTTCCAGATCGGATCAGGCATCGACGGTCTCGTGCCCTGCGGCACCACCGGCGAATCGGCCACCATGACCGAGCGCGAACACGCCTTCGTGATCGAGACGGTGATCGATCAGACCGCCGGCCGGGTGCCTGTGATCGCTGGAACGGGGACCAACGATACCCGCATTACCATCGAGCGTACCCGTCATGCACTGCACGCTGGAGCGACGGCCGCGTTGGTGGTCGTGCCCTACTACAACAAGCCAACGCAGGACGGTCTCATCGCGCACTACACCGCAATTGCCGAGGCGGTCGACCTCCCATTGGTGCTGTACAACGTTCCTGGGCGAACTGGAATCACCATGAGCGGTCAGACCACGATCGCGCTCTCCCGGATTCCAACCATCGCTGCTATCAAAGAGGCAGCCGGCAATCTCGATCTCGTTTCCGAGATCGTGCACGAGACCGACGACGATTTCGTCGTGCTTTCCGGCGACGATTCGCTGACGCTGCCGATGATCAGCGTTGGGGCACGGGGAGTCATCTCGGTGCTCTCCAACATTCTTCCGGCCGAAGTGACCGAGTTGACGCGTCTCGCCAATGCAGGGCGGTTCGCCGAAGCGCGCCGCGCGCATCTGCGCCTGTTCGATGTGATGCGCGCGATGTTCACGGGCAACAACCCGACCGCCGTGAAGACCGCCGCGGAAATGCTCGGGCTCTGTTCGAGCGAGGTGCGCCTGCCGCTCACCGGGCTGAACGATCGACAGGTCAGCGAGATTGCCCAGGCGGTTGCACCGTGGCTGCCAACCGTCCAGGCAATGGCGGCCGACTAGCAAGATGGAGCAGGGTCGTATGGTCTATCTGAGCTCTGTTTCCCGGCCGGTGGAGATCGATGTGGTGCGCATCGGCATCGCGGGAGCAAGTGGCCGCATGGGACGCGAGATCGTATCGGCTGCAGAGGATTGGAGCGGAGTCGAGATCCGGGGCGGTCTGGTGCGGCCCGATTCGTGCGCGTTGGAGCGCGAATCCGCGGTGCCGCTCTTCACCGAGGCCGCAGCGCTCGCCGAAACGGTCGATGTGATCATCGACGTCTCCGCGCCTACAGCGACACCCTGGATCGCTGGAGCGGCTCGTCAGGCTGGCACGCCGCTTGTTTGCGGGGTGACCGGTTTGGGCGAAGTGGGCCAGGCGGCGCTCGCATCGGCTGCGCGGCAGGTTCCCGTGCTCTATGCCAGAAACCTCAGTCCCGGTATTGCCGCGTTGCTCGACCTTCTGCCGCGGCTGATCGCCGCGTTGCCAGAAGCCGACGTCGAGATCGTGGAAACGCACCATCGCGGGAAGAAGGATGCGCCCTCGGGCACCGCGGAAGCTTTGAGCGAAGTTATCGTGCGGAGTCGAGGCGAGCTGGCGGAACAGCGCATCGTGCATGGCCGCGAGGGGATGGCGCCACGCCAGCCGGGCGAGATTGGCATCCACTCGCTGCGCGGTGGGGCGAACAGCGGCGAGCACACGGTCCTGCTGGCAACTGATGGTGAGGAAATTCGCATCAGCCATCGCGCGCTCAGCCGCCGCACCTTTGCCGATGGAGCGATTCGTGCCGCCGAATGGCTCATCCAGCAGCCGGCGGGGTTGTACTCGATGGCGGACGTGCTGGCGGGCTGAATACGAGCTCCGTGACCTCGGGCCTGGGTCCTGAGACGATCGATTCGCCTGTCGTTTCCGGGCTCAGGCTCCTCTCGGTCGACTAGAATTCGAGCGCAACGACGCGCTGCCTTGCCAATTCGTCGACCGAGGGGATCTCCGCAAAGATGAAGCTCGCGACCGATATCGGAGGCACCTTTACCGACCTCGTTTCGCTCGACGAAACCACCGGCGACTACATTCTGGCCAAAGCGCTTTCCACTCCGCCTCGGTTCTCGCAGGGCATCATGGATGCCATTCACAAGTCGGGGCTCGATCCCGCCACCGTGACCGGATTCGTGCACGGTGCGACGGTGGTCATCAACGCGCTGACCGAACGCACCGGCGCACGGACCGCGCTTGTGACGACGGAGGGTTGCCGCGACGTCCTGGAGATCGGTCGCGCCAACCGCCCCGACATCTACAACATGCGATTTCGCAAGCAGCCGCCCTTTGTGCCGCGCGAGCTGCGATTCGAAGTAACCGAGCGCATGAACTACAAGGGTGAGATCGTGACTGATCTCGATCCGCGCTCGGTCGATGCAGTTGCGAAGCAGATCGAGGCTGAAGGGTGCGAGGCCGTAGCGATCTGTCTGCTGCACTCCTATGCCAACCCCGAGCATGAGCTGCGAGTTGCAGCGCGCTTGCGCGAGCTCCTGCCAGACGTGCTGGTGACCGCCTCGGCGGAGATCACGCGTGAATGGCGTGAATACGAACGCACCAGCACGGCAGTCCTCAATGCGTATGTCCAGCCGGTTGCGGCGTCGTATCTTCGACAACTTGATACGAGCTTGCGGGACGAGGGGATCGGTGCTCCGCTTGACATCATGAAGTCGAATGGTGGCACGTCCAATCTCGACTTTGTGGCCGAACAACCGATTCATTTGGTCGAATCGGGGCCGGTGGGCGGCGTCATAGGCGCGGCCGCGCTTGGCAAGCTTATCGGTGAACCGAACCTGATCACCATGGACATCGGCGGCACCACTGCCAAGTGTTCGTTGATCGAAAACGGAGACTACAAGATCACGACCGAGTACCGTATCGAGCGGGACGACCGCGCTGCGGGCTACCCGATCAAGGCGCCGGTGGTGGACATCGTCGAGATTGGCGCGGGTGGTGGCTCGATCGCCTGGATCGACGCCGGGGGCGCCCTGAAGATCGGTCCGCGCAGCGCGGGCGCATCGCCCGGTCCTGCGAGCTATGGCCTGGGTGGCACGGAGCCAACCGTCACCGATGCCAACCTCATCGCTGGCCGCATCAACGCCGACTATTTCCTCGGGGGCGAACTGAAACTCGATCTGCTGAAGGCGAGAGCCGCCTATCAACCGATCGCCAAGGCGCTCGGTGTGTCGATCGAGGAAGCCGCCATCGGCGTGATCCGACTGGCGAACGCCAACATGAACAACGCGCTCAAGCTCGTCTCGGTGCGGCGCGGGTATGACCCGCGCGAGTTCGCGCTGATCGCGTTTGGGGGCGGCGGATCGATGCACGCTGTCGCGTTGGCGAGCGACTTGCGGATCTCCCGCGTCATCATCCCGGTCGCTCCCGGGCATTTCTCTGCGTTTGGCATGTTGATGTCCAACGCCATGCAGGACTACCTGCGGACGACGTTGACCGCGTCGACCGAAGCATCGCGAGAACGGGTCGAATCGACCTTCCTCGAACTCGAAACCCAGGCGACCGACTATTTCGTCGCTGCCGGGTTCGATCTGGATCAGATCGAACTCGTGCGCTCGCTCGACATGCGCTACAACGGCCAGGAACACACCGTGCGCGTGCGCGTCACCGATAGTGAGATCGATTTCGCGACGCTCAACGATCGTTTCCATGCTGCGCATGAGAAGGCGTACACCTTCCGCCTGCCATCAGGAGTGGAGATCGTCAACTACCATGTTGCCGCGGTCGTGCCAACCGCCAAGCCGGCGTTGGCTCCATTGGAGCCGGGATCGGGCACACCCTGGCTGAAGTCGACGCGCCCTGTCGATTTCGATAGTTGGGGCACGTTGGACGCCGCGGTCTTCGAGCGCGCGGATCTTTTTCACGGTTGCCACTTCCATGGACCCGCGATCATCGAGGAGCCAGCGGCTTCGACCGTGGTCCCTCCTGGAGTGCGTGGCACGGTCGACTCGATCGGAAACATCATCCTGACGATTGGAGACGAGGCATGACCGCGACTACCCTCGACCCCTTTACGATCGAGATCATCAAGGACAGTCTCAATGTCATTGGCGATGAGATGTTCGTGTCGCTCCAGCGCACCAGCAAGAGCCCAATCATCTACGAAGTGCTCGACTATTGCTGCGGCATCACCGATGAGCAAGGGCAGCTTCTCGCACAGGGCAACGGTGTGGCTGGATTCCTGGGAACGCTCACCTTTGCGGTTCATTCCGTGCTCGACAAGTTCGGCGCGGAGTATCTGAAGCCGGGCGATATCTTCATCACGAACGACCCATACACCGGCGGCGGCACACATCTCTCCGACGTCTCATTGGTCATGCCGATCTTCTATGACGGGCAACTCGTCGCGTTCTCTGCAAACAAGGCGCACTGGACCGAGGTGGGCGGCAAGGACCCGGGTTCGTGGACGACGGATTCGACCGATGTCTTCCAGGAGGGGCTGCAGTTCCCCTGTGTGCGACTCTTCGCCGAAGGTGTCCCGAATGAATCGCTTTTCGATGTGATCGGGGCAAACGTCCGTACGCCTGATATGAGTTTGGGCGACATGTGGGCCCAGGTGGCGTCCTGTCGGCTGGCCGGAATCCGCTTTCAGGATCTCTGCGACAAGTACGGCCTTTCGGCGGTGCGAGAAGCGATCGGCATTCTGCTTGACTATGGCGAAGCGATGGTTGCTCAGGAACTGGCCAAGTTGCCGGCCGGTGTCTATGAAGCGGACGACTGGATCGACGACGACGGCATTACCTCGGATCCACATCACTGCCAGGTCAAAGTGACCGTCACCGCCGACAAGTTCATCGCCGACTTCACCGGCTCGGCGCCGCAGACGATGGGTCCGATCAACTGCACGTGGACCGGCCTGGTATCGGCGGTGCGGCTCATTTTCAAAGCGCTGACCGACCCGCACATTCCCGCGAACGAGGGCACCTTCCGCGCGCTGGAAGTCATTTGCCCGCCTGGCACGGTGCTGACTGCCGAGCGGCCCGCGCCTGTGTCGACGTACTGGGAAACGATGATCTTCGCAGCTGACCTGGTCTGGAAAGCGCTCGCGCCGGTTGTGCCCAACCGCCTTTCTGCCGGGCACTTTCTGAGTGTTTGCGGCGACGTTACCTTCACGATTCATCCCGATACCGGCAAGCCCGCGATTCTGGTCGAGCCGAATGCCGGAGGGTGGGGCGCGTCCATCGATCAGGACGGCGAGAGCGGGCTGGTCTGTGTTGGTGATGGCGAGACGTACGTGCTTCCACTCGAGGTCACCGAAGCGATCTATGGTATCCAGGTCGATCGGTATGAGTTCAATACGGCTCCGGGCGGTGAAGGCAAGTATCAGGGAGGACGCGGCTTGATTCGCGACTACCGAATGCTGAGCGACCACGGAGGATTCATTACTGCCACATTTGGGCGCCACAAGTTCTTGCCGTGGGGTGTCGACGGCGGCCATGACGGATCGATGAACGCGGTGCAGATCCGGTTTGCCGACGGCCGCGAACCGGTCACCGTTGGCAAGACCGCGCGGTACCCATTAAGGAAGGGCGATGTCGCCCGGCTCATCACAGGATGCGGGGGAGGCTGGGGTGATCCGGCTGAGCGCGATACGGATGCGGTGCGCGCCGATCTGCGCGCGGGATTGATCAGCCCGGAAACGGCCCGGGATGTGTATGGTTTGACGGACAAGGAAGCGTGACGACGATGGCGATCGATCTCAACCCGTATTTCCGCAAGCTCATCCTGGTTGCCACTCACAATCCTGTGGTGGCCAAGCTGGTCAATTCGTATGGCATGCGGCTGGGAGCGGCTCGGTTCGTTGCCGGGGAGTCGTTCGAGGAATGTGCCCCAAAGCTCAAGGAACTCAATCGGCAAGGCTTCCGCTGCAACACCACTATCCTGGGCGAAGCGATCACCGACCGGGCGCTGGCGAACCAGGTGACGGACGACTACATCAGCATCCTCGACCAGATCGAGCGGGACGGTATCGGCTGCAACCTGGCAGTCAAGCTCACCCAGTTGGGCCTCACTATCGATGAGGAGCTGGCATATGCGAATATCGATCGGTTGGTAAGTCACGCGAAAGCCACAAACAACTTCGTTCGAATCGATATGGAGGATTCGCCGCTGGTCGATGTGACACTGCGCATCTACAAGCGGTTGCGCGACGCCGGGCATGACAATGTCGGGACGGTATTGCAGTCGTACCTCTATCGCACTGGCAAGGACTACGAAGGGCTCATCCCCTATCACCCGAATCTGCGCATTGTGAAGGGCGCCTATCTCGAACCGCCCACGGTCGCCTATCCCAACAAGTCCGACGTCGACGCGCGCTATCTGATCCTCACCAAGGAGATGCTGGCCAACAACGTCTATACCGGCATCGCCACCCACGATACGAAGATCATCGATGCTGTGATCGACTATGCCAATCGCAACGGCATTGGCCGGGACAAGTTCGAGTTCCAGATGCTCTACGGCATCGCCACCAATCTGCAGAAAGACCTTGTGGCGCGCGGGTACACCGTGCTCATTGCCACGCCGCACGGTCCGCAGTGGTACTTCTATTTGATGCGTCGCTTGGCCGAACGTCCGGCGAACGTGTTCTTCTTCCTGAAGAACATTTTCCGGTAAACGGGAGAAGCGCCCGGCGGTTCAGGCCACGCGCAGGTTCTCGATCGCGTCGAAGTCCCAGGCGATGCCGATGCCGGGCTCCCCAGGAGCAACGGCGTATCCGTCCGCAATCTCCATTCCATGGGTGACCAGACGAGTCAACTGGGGAATGTGCTCGACATAGAGCGCATTGGGAACCGCCGCAGCGAGACTGACATGCAGCTCCATCAGAAAGTGCGGCGCTACCTTCACGTTGAACGACTCGGCCAGATGGGCTGTCTTCAACCAGGGCGTGATGCCGCCGATCCGCGCGACATCGACTTGGACGATGCCGCATGCGCCGGAAGCCAGATACTCCCGGAAATGGCTGACGGAGTAGATGCTCTCGCCCACCGCGACCGGGATGCTGGTCGAACGTGAGAGCTCGACGTGGCCGCTCATGTCCTCAGCAGGCATCGGCTCCTCGAACCAGAAGAGATTCAGTGGCTCGAAGAGCCTGGCGCGCTTCTTGGCTTCGGCGAATGTGAACGACTGATTCGCGTCGACCATGAGGTCGGTCTCTGGTCCGATGGCCTCACGCACCGCGGTGAGGCGTGCGACGTCCTCCATCGGATTCGGTTTGCCGACCTTGATCTTGACGCCTGGCCAGCCTTTGGCGACCGAGTTCTTCGCCTCGGCGACGATCTCGTCGATCGGGAGGTTGAGCCAGCCTCCCTCGGTGTCATACAGCGGCACGCGTTCGCGATATCCGCCCGCCAGTAGCCAGAGCGGTTGCCCAGCGGCTTTGCAGCGAATGTCCCAGAGCGCGGTATCGACAGCCGCCAACGCCAAACTGGTGATCGCGCCCACCGCCGTACCGTGCGTAGCCCAAAACAGCTTGTTCCAGAGTGCTTCGACCTGGCGGGCATCCTGCCCGATGAGCCGTGGCAGGAGGTCGACCCGCAGCATGGCGATCACCGCGTGGCCACCGGTGCCGATCGTGTAGGAGTACCCGGTTCCGACGAACCCGTCGTCGGTTTCGATCTGCACGAAGATCGTTTCTTGCTTGGTGAATTGCTGGATTGCGTCGAAACGAACGACTTCGGGTTCGAGATCGACAAGAAACGCCTCGGCGCGCACGATCTTCATGTGGCAACTCCAGTCTCTGCTAAATGCTCTGGCGATAGAAATGCATCGTCGATCGTCCATTCGAGGTGATGGGCGACGAGTGTTTCGTAGTGCGGCCGCGCTCGGTCGTCCCAGCCCATCACGCGATACCAGGCGCGAATAGCTCGCTCGAATGCTGGCCGGTCGATGCGGTGACCGGTCCAGATTCCGCTATCGACTGGTTCGTCGAAGAAACGGCCGGGCAGCGTGTCCGCCTCCGGACCAATGCCTTCCCGCAGGTTGTAGAGATGCATCAGCTGGATGCGCCGCGCGCCAATCGCCATGATCTCGTAGGTCGAGGTATTCCATCCTGTGACGGCGGCAAGCATGGTGGCCATTTGCTCGAAGGTGAGCACGCGCACCGGGGCGATTGCGAAGATGCAGAATCCGAGCGCGTCGGCTGCCGACCAGAGCGTCGCGAGGACGGAGTAGTTCCGCACTTTGCGCGCCGAGATCTCCTGCATTGGAATCCGCTGCAGAATGCCGAGCGTGCGAGCGTTTTCCAGCGCATGGCTCCAGCCCGCGGTATCAAAATCCCAGTCGTGCTCGGCGATGTCGTACCGTGGCCCGATTGGCGCGGTGGCATAGCCGAGCGCCAGCCCGGTCTGGGTGCGTGGCTCGAACGGAACCAACTCCAGCCCCTTGACATGCATCGCGAGCGAGTCTGCCCCGTTCCCGATCTGCTCGGCGGCGCGCATGCTTCCTTCGGCCAGCAGATCACCGGCGCCAGCGCGGGCCCCGATCGCCTCGATGAGCCGGAGCACGCCAGGTCCGTCACCAAACGACGGAACGTCTCGTTTCAGTCCAGGCGATAACAGGCCGCGGTCTTTGCATTCCATCGCCATGGAAATCGTGAAACCGAGCGAGTCCGGGTCCATCCCCAACTCGTTGCACATCACGTTCGCGGCCAGGAGAGTATCGAGTACGGTGAGACCGATGTTCGGTCCCAATGCGCCGGTGATCTCCTGGTGGATGCCACCGGAACGAGGGTCGAACCGCCTGTCGTCACCGGCGCCGAACCGTTTGATGCAATCGTTCGGGCAACCGGGACACGGCGCCTTGCCCGCGTAGCGCTGCATGAACCGTTCGGGATCGTAGGCGCTGGCTGCGGCGAATGCGCTGGTGCGGTAGTTTTCAGCGCAGATCGCCGTGTCGCTGGTCATGAGATGCACCCAGGCAGCAAAGCCAGGTGGATCCAGTTGCCAGCGGGTGAGATCGTTGATGCTCATCCGATCGAGATACGCGCGGGTCAGCGCTTCACAGCGCGTCGGTTCGGCCACGGGTGGCAGCGAGCCACCCCTGATGACGATCGCCTTCAAGAGTTTCGAACCCGCCACCGCTCCCATACCCATCCGGGCTGCTTGATGGTTGCGATCGGAAACGATGCTGGCAAAACGCACCAGACGTTCGCCCGCGGGACCAATGGTTGCGATATGGGCATCGAGTCCATATCGATCTTCGAGCGCTTCCGTCACTGCGCCGGTGGATTGACCCCACAGGTCGCCAGCTGGTTCGAGGGAGACCGAACCGTTGTCGATTACCAGCATCACCGGTTCGGAAGCCCGGCCATGGAACACGATCGCGTCGGCGCCACTGCGTTTGAGCGCGGTGGCGAATGGCCCTTCGCTGCGCGCCTCGCCAATGCCCTGGGTAAGCGGGCTCTTCCCGGCAACCGAAAATCGCGCCAACCCCGCATAGGGGTGGCCGGCAGTGACGCTGGACGCGACCACGAGCAGATTTCCCGGATCGAACGCGTCGATCCCGGGTGGCGTTTCCCGCAGCAGGAGCTCAGTTGCCAGCAGGCCGCCACCGGCATAGGTGCGCCACCAGATATCGTCCCGTTCCTCGAACGAGATCGATCGTGTGGCGAGATCCACCCGCAACAAGCGTCCGTTGTAGCCAAACGGTTTCGTCATTGGATGATTCGATACCTGTGAAGTTGGAAACGGCGGCGACCACGCGGTCGCCGCCGTTTTCGACGCGTGCGCGGTTGCGCTAGGCGTCGCAATCCATATAGTCCTCCGCGAAGGTGGACTGAATGCCGTTCGTGATCTCCTTGAGGTTCTCAGAGTAGGTGTCCACCGTTTCACCATCGATCAGGAACGTACCCGAGTCGATCAGGAACGGCGCATCGGCCTTCATCTGGCAGCTGTGGCGCAGCAGATCGAGCGCGTATCCGGCGATGTACGCCTGCCCATATGGGTTCTGGGCCATGGTGCCAACCAGATAGCCCTCGCGAATGGCATCGAGCACGATCGGGTCGTCGTCGATGCCGACCATCTTGATGCGCTTGTCACCGATGTTCTTCAGCGCGGTCGCGGCCACCGTCGAGGGAACATAGGCCGTCGCGACGATCCCATCGATCTCGTCAGCGGAAGCCGCCAGCAGCGCGTTGATCTTGTTGTCGGCTTCTTCCTGGCTGTCGATGTCGGCCAGATGCTGGAGCAGGGTGACCTTGCCATCAGTTTCCGCCACGGCTTGCTCGACCGCCGCCATGCGCAGTTGGGTGTTCGGGTCGACCAGGAAGCCGGTAAGGTGAACGATCGTGCCTTCGCCGCCCATCGACTCGATCAGGGCTTTCGTACCGAGATAGGCCGAGTTGGCGACATCGGTCGCGATGCAGAACTGCGCCTGCGACGGCTGCGATGTGCATCCGCCAACCAGCACGGACGGTATGTTCTCATCCATCAGTTCTTCGATGGTGCTGTTGGTGCCATTGGCATCGCCGGGGAAGATGGCGAATGCGTTGTAGCCCTGTGCCTGGAGCGTAGAGATCAACTCGTTCTGCGCATCCAGGTTCCACTCGGTCGGAGCCTTGAAGGTCACGTCGCCAAGACCAAAGGCAGCCTGCGCATCGGCGATAGCGCCCTCCATGGGGGCAAAGTAGGGATGGGGGCCACCCGGAACGACGGCTACGGATGTGGGTGAGTCGTCATGTTCCACTGCCGGCGCCGCACCATCGCGAGCAGTGACCGGCGTCGCATCTTGCGCGAGCGCCGTGGAGGCCATTCCCGCGATCAGCAGGATGGCAATCACGAGACTCGCGTACCGATTCAACCGTTTCAGTTTCATCTGCTGCTCCTCCTCATCGAAGCATCTCGCCACACGGCGTTCAGTCTCGAACGACGACCGGTCTGCGCATGCAGACGCTCCGCTGCGTTTGACGCCCGTTCGCGTATTGCATACGATATATTCCATACGATGAACACGCAAATGGATCTCCCAAAGACCGACGACCGGTCGACATCGAGTGCGGCCGACGTCAATCTGCGCCTTGGCGATGAGCTCTTCGCGCGGTTCGTGCCGCCTCCCGAGGGATTCCCGAGCGTCGCCGATTCGGTCTACGACCAGCTCTGGCGCCGTGTGGTCAACCGCGAGTTCCGCCCGGGTGAGCGGCTTGTCGAAGATGCGCTGGCGCAAGAATTGGGGACCAGCCGCACTCCCGTGCGCGAGGCGCTCCTGCGACTCGGGCAGACTGGGCTGGTGCAGGTCAGCAGCCGCAAGGGGTTTTCCGTGCCGGTCATCACACCGGAAGATGTGAACGAGCTCTACGATCTGCGCGCCGCAATCGAGACCTTCGCCATCCGGCGCGCCACGCCGTTGATCTCGGAAGAGGAGATCGCCACCCATCGCGGCTTGCAGCAAGCAGCGTTGCATCAATCACAGGCGCGCGACCCCGCGACAGCCGAGGCCTTTTTCCGGGCCGATCTGGCACTCCATTTCGTCCTGCATGCGCTCGGAGGAAACCGGCGCAGCGCGCGTATTCTTTCTGAGGCGCTCGGGCAGCTGAGCCTGCTGAGCATGCGGGCAGCAATCGTCCCTGAACGCAATCAACTGGCGATCGCGGAACATCAAGCCATACTCGATGCGCTGGAAGCACGCGATGCGGATGCGGCAGCAGCGGCGATGGAGGCGCATGTGGAGGCAGTCAAGGAACGGTCGCTCGCAGACCTGGAAGGTGGGATGCGATGAATCTTGCTCTTCGCATTCTCGATCGTATGGGGCTCCTGGCGGTCATTCTCGTTTTCTGGGCGATCTTCATCGTGTTCGCGGACGGTTTCCTCAACCGGATCACGATCTTTGGATTGAGCCGCACCGTTGCCGTAACTGCGGTGATCGGTCTCTCGCAGATGGTTGTGCTGGGAATCGGTCAGATGAACCTCGCTGTCGGCGCCATCGGCGGCATGATCGCGGTGTTCACCGGCTGGTTGATGCAGAGCGTCGGGCTGCCGGTTTGGGCGGCGGTAATCGTCGGATTGCTCTTTGCGGCCTTCGTTGGGTTCGTCAACGGAATCATCATCACCAAGACCGGCATCAATTCCTTCATCGTCACGCTGGGCATGGGGAGCGTGATCACCGGACTCGTCTACATCTTGACCAAAGCGGAAGCGTTCCGTGACTTGCCCGACGCCTATACGGACTTCGGGAAGGCGCGCTGGGTCAAAATGGGGTGGCTGGAACTTTCGCCGCTTTTCTTCATCGCCTTGGTTGTTGCCGGGTTGCTGCTCCTGCTGTACAAGCGAACGACGTTTGGCCGCTGGATGCTCGCCACCGGCGCCAATCCGCGAGCGGCTGAGCTCTCCGGAGTGCCGGTCAATCTCGTCATTCAGGCGACCCACGCGCTGTCAGGCCTGCTGGCCGGAGCTGCCGGCATTATGTTGGTTTCGCGTTTGGGTTCGGCGCTGCCGAGCATTGGCGAGAACTGGCTGCTGCCCTCGTTCGCCGCGCCGATCGTCGGAGGCACGCTGTTGAGCGGAGGTGCGGTCGCGGTCTTCGGCACGTTGCTCGGCGCTCTGCTGATCGAAAGCGTGTCGGTCGGATTGACACTCATGAACGTGCCCAGTTTCTGGATCCAGCTCTTCATCGGCCTTGTGTTGCTGCTGGCGGTCCTCATCGACCGGGCACGCAGCCTGGCCGTAGCGCGCGGCCAACGAGGTGTGCGGCAGTCGACGGCAGGAGCAACATCGGGATGAGTGTCGCGGCAATGGCGCCAAGTCGATCTGGCCGGATGCAGTCGCTCGCGAACAAGGAATGGGTCTGGCTGGCCGGAATTGTCCTTCTCATGTCTGTGGGATTGACCATTCTCGAGCCAAACTTCTTGACCCAGTTCAATTTCTACGTCTTGTTGCGTGGTATCGCCGTAACCTTGATCGTCGCGTATGCGCAGTTGATGGTGTTGGTCGTCGGGCAGCTCAATCTCTCGGTTGGCGCCACCGGCGGCATGGTGGCGATCTGCACTGGCGGCATGATGGACGTCTGGGGGTTCCCGACGCTCGTCGCAATTGCGCTGGGTCTGTTGATCGGCATCGCCGCTGGCTTGGCAAACGGGTTGCTGACGACCAGAACCGGTATCAACGGATTCATCATCACCCTGGCGACGGCGAGCGCTTTCACGGGAATCACGATCGGCCTGAACGACGCCAAGCCGTACTACAACCTGCCGGAACGCTACGTTTCCTTCGGGCAGGGGAGAGCGGGGCCGTTCCCGTATATCGCCATCGTGACCGTGATCGTGGCCGTAGCGCTGTGGGTGCTGTTCGAGCGGACCTTGCTCGGCCGCCAGATCCTCGCGGTAGGCGGCAACCAGCGTGCGGCGGAGTTGTCCGGCATTCCGGTGAACCGGATTCTGGTGATCGTCTTCGTGATCTCGGCAGTACTTTCCAGCATCGCCGCGATCATCCTGATGGCGCGTCTTGGGTCGGCGCAACCTTCGATCGGCTCCGACTGGCTGCTGCCGTCATTTGCCATTCCCATCGTGGCGGGCATCGCGCTCTCCGGTGGGACCGCGCCCATTGTCAACACTGCGCTGGCCGCGATTCTGATCGCGCTTATCGACAACGGGCTCGTCTTGACGAAGGCCGATCCTTACTGGATTCAGTTCTTGCTGGGCGCGATCATCCTGGGCGCCGTCGGGCTGAACCGCTTCCGGGCGGTACGCGAAGCGAGACTGGCGAAGGCCACATGAGCGCGACTGTCGCTGCCCCACCTCGAACCTACGCGCTCGAATTGCGCGGTATCCGCAAGGCGTTCCCCGGTGTGCAGGCGCTCGACGACGTCGATCTGGTCATGCGGGGCGGGGAGATCCATGCGCTGGTCGGAGAGAATGGCGCCGGCAAGAGCACGTTGCTCAAGATCATCACCGGTATCTACCGCCCGGACGAAGGAACGCTGTCCGTCGATGGAACGCCGCAATCGTTCGGCTCTCCGCGCGATGCGCTTCACGCCGGTATCGGAATCGTTCATCAGGAACGCAATCTGATCCCGAAGTTCTCGGTGGCGGAGAACATCACGCTCGAGCAGCCTCCCGTCCGCAACGGGCAGTGGATCGACCGCGACCGCATGCGAGAGGAATCTGAGCGCTGGCTCGAGCTCCTGCACGTGTCGATCGATCCCGATCTTCCGGTCGAGAATCTGAGCGTGGCGCAGCGCCAGCTTGTCGAGATTGCCAAGGCGCTCTCGCTTCAGAGCCACATACTCCTGCTCGATGAGCCGACCGCATCATTGACCCCACACGAAACCGCGGTCCTCTTCGAGATCTTGCAGCGTTTGCGGGACGATGGAGTCGCGATTCTCTTCGTCAGCCACAAGCTGGAAGAGATCTTCGCCATTTGTGACCGCGTTACGGTCTTGCGCGATGGCAAGGAAGCCGCGCTCGACCAGGATCTGCGGACGCTCGACCGCGACAGGCTCGTTACCTTGATGATTGGGCGGTCCGAGCAGGTTTCCGAGTTTCCGCAGCGTGACCACAGTTCCGCAGAGCCCGCGCTCGAATTGCGCGGGGTCACGTCAGCCGCCGGACCAACGGATATCAACCTCACTCTGAGGAAGGGAGAGATCCTCGGTCTCTATGGACTCGTGGGCGCGGGCCGGACCGAGCTTGCCCGCACCATCATTGGCGATGTGCCGCTCGTCTCCGGCGAGATACTGGTCGACGGCCAGCCGGCAGAGATCGGGAACGCGCGCCAGGCTCTGGAGCGATACCGAATCGGCTACGTCTCGGAGAACCGGCAAACCGAAGGGCTCATCCTGAGTCATTCCGTGCTGGCAAACGTCGCCATGACGGTCTGGGACCGGCTGGCGAACATGCTGGGCTGGATCCAGCCGGGTGCGGAGCGGTCGGCCGTCACGCCCTTTGTCGAGCGGCTGCAGGTCAAGACACCGTCGCTGGAACAGCAGGTCGGGAATCTGTCCGGCGGGAATCAACAGAAGGTCAGTCTTGCCAAGTGGCTGGCAGCCGAGACTTCGATTCTCATCATCGACGAGCCGACGGTCGGCATCGATGTCAAGACCAAACACGAATTGCATGACCTGATCTGGGAGCTCTCGAATCAGGGACTCTCGATCCTGCTCATCTCGAGCGACATGCCGGAGATGGTGCAACTCGCTGACCGGATCGTCGTCATGGACGAGCGGCGTGTAGCCGGCACCCTGTCGAACACCCGCGACTACGACGAGATGAGTCAGCGCATCATGGGCCTCATCCACCGACGCGACGATTCCACCGAAACAGAACCATAGCCAGAGTCCCGTTGCGAATCGAGTGGCATTCTCAACGTTGGACGAGCGTGCCCTTGATTGACTAGGGTACCCCAGTAGGGTATCATGTTGCCATGTCGAGTTCGATTGCCCGGCGTGGGCGCCAGCGAGCCGAAAAGGGACTGAACGCATGGCAAGCATTTCCAATCTATCCGCCGCGGAGCGCGACGATATCGTGCAGCGGCTCAAGCGAATCGAGGGCCAGGCGCGGGGCGTGCAGAAGATGGTCGACGATGGGCGCGATTGCGGCGACATCCTGACCCAACTCGCATCGATCCGCGCGGCGGTGAACAGTCTGAACGGGGAGCTGCTGGAGGCGTACCTGTTGCGCTGCACGCGGCATCCGGAAGAGTTCGGCTCTCCGGAAAAGGAGATTCAGCAGGCAGTGCGCGCCCTGGTGCGCAGCTAGAGGGAGTGAGCAAGATGATTGTCGATCGTGTATTTACCCCCGGCCTGGCGCAGGTTGCCTATCTGATCGCTGACGAATCGACCGGCGATGTGGCCGTCATCGATCCACGGCGTGACGTGCAGGTCTATCTCGATTGGGCCGCCGAGCGGAACTTCAGGATCAGCGCGATTCTCGAGACGCATGTGCATGCCGACTTCGTTTCCGGCGCGGTCGAACTGCACCGGGTGACGGGGGCGCCGATCTTTGCCAGCGCGCTCGGAAATCAGGAGTTTGACTACGAACCGCTGCGCGACGGGTCTCGCGTGCCGGTGGGCCGCCTCGTTCTCGAAGCGCGCTGGACCCCGGGGCATACTCCGGAGCATGTCGCGTTTCTTCTGTTCGATCCCGATTCGAGCGATGCGCCCCAGGCAATGTTCAGCGGGGATCTGATCTTCGCCGGAGAGGTCGGCCGGCCTGACCTGCTGGGCGAGGCGCACACCGGGCAACTGGCGCTCCAGCTCTTCGAGACGTTGACGCAGCGAATCGCCGACTTGCCGGATGAGTTGCTGGTCTACCCCGGGCACACGGCCGGTTCCGCCTGCGGGCGCAAGATCGGTGACGCTGCCACGACCACACTCGGCGAAGAGCGGGCGGGAACATATGCATGGCAGTTCACGGACGCCAAGGCCTTCGTCGAGGGCATCATGGACGAGATGCCGGCTCCGCCTCCCTACTATCCGCGCATGAAAGTCGTCAATCGCGTTGGCCCGGCGCTGCTTGCCGATCTTCCGGAAGGGACCGCGCTTTCGGCCGATCGAGTCTCGTCCGCAATTGCCGATGGAGCGGTGGTCATCGACGCTCGCCAGGAGCAGAGTTTCGACCGGGCTCACATTCGCGGCTCGTTCTATGCCGGTTCCGGCTCCGACTTCATCGCGTGGGTCGGTTGGAGAGCGCCCTACGATCGGCCGATCGTCCTGGTGCTCGATGACGATGCGGACGTCTCGGCATTCGTCACGGAGCTGCGCCGCATTGGTATCGACGCGCGGGTGGACTTCCTGGCGGGTGGTATCGATTCCTGGATCGCCAGCGGCGGAAGCGTCGATCGCCTCGAAGTGCTGACCCCGGCAGAGTTCCAGTCGCTGATGCAGTCGGCCGAAGACGCCACGGTGCTCGATGTTCGGAGCCGCGACGAGTGGAAAACGGGGCACATCGAGAACGCGCGCAACGCGTTCGCCGGTGACATCTCCGCGGGAGCGCCGGTCGATATCGATAGCGAATCGCTGGTGATGCTGACGTGCGCTTCGGGATATCGGTCGCGCGTGGCGGCGAGCATGTTGCAATCGAAGGGCATCTCGCGCATCGTGCAACTCGATGGTGGCATGGATGCCTGGGATGGCGCGGGACTTCCCGTAGCGAATGCAGTGGGAGTTGGCGCGTGAGTCTGTTGAGCCGATTATTCGGGGGCGGGAGCGCCCCGGTTGCCGAGATCGACGTTGCCGGTACCGTCGAGGCCCAGGCAAATGGCGGCGCTCAGATCGTCGATTGCCGGTCCGAGCGGGAATGGAAATCCGGACATATCAAGGGTTCGCGTCTCATGCCGCTCGGCTCGATTGGGGACCGACTGACTGAGCTCGATCCGGAGCGTCCCGTCATCGTCGTTTGCCGGTCGGGACATCGCAGCTCACTGGCGGCGCGTACGCTTTCCAGTGCTGGCTTCTCTGATGTCAAGAGCATGAAAGGCGGCATCAACGCCTGGAGCCGGGCGGGCAATCGATTGATTTCGTAGGACGACCGTCGCCGACTATCATCCATCATCGATTTTCATGCGAGAAAGGATTTGCCCATGAGTCTTCCCGGTTCGATGCTCGGTCCACTCGAGGTCGATGTCGCCACCACAGTTGCAGCGATGAACGATCCCAACGTGCAAGTCATCGACTGCCGCGAACAAAACGAATGGGACGCGGCGCATGTGGAGAACATGACGCTGATGCCGCTCGATTCGATCGGCCAGCGCCTTGGCGAGCTCGATCCGGCGAGACCGCTCATCATCGTTTGCCGGTCAGGACGCAGGAGTTTGCTTGCCGCGCAACAACTCGCAGCCATTGGCTTCAGCGATGTCAAGAGCATGAATGGCGGATTGATTGCCTGGGCCGAGCAGGGTCATCCCCTGGTGGCCACTGGGCAGTAAGGAGACACTGATGACGATTTCGACCAATGCACGTATCGGTCTCGAGCCGCGTGCGGAATTGAAGATGACGATTGCGGACGCGCGCCAGGCCGTTACGGATGCGCTGAAGGCCGAAGGGTTTGGCGTGTTGACGGCGATCGATGTGCAGGCGACGCTGAAGGAAAAGCTGGACCAGCCGTTCGATCCCTATATGATCCTGGGCGCGTGCAATCCGGCGCTTGCCCATGCGGCAATTTCCGCCGATTCGGACATCGGGTTGCTGCTGCCCTGCAATGTGGTGTTGCACGAGAAAGACGGAGTGACCACCGTTTCGATCGTCGATCCCGCAGCGATGCTTGCGGTGGCGGCCGGGCGTCCTGAGCTCGATGCCATCGCGCAGGAGGCAAGCGCCCGGCTGCAACGGGTCGCGACCGCATTGGCGACCACGGCTGCGCCGTAGCAGTACGAATCCGGCCGGCGGCTACGACTCGGGAGTCGCCGGCAGCGGTATCCGCAGGGATTGGCCCACGAAAATGGCATCCTGACTCTGCAGATCGTTCGCCTCGATGATGACATCCCAGGTCACGCCGAACATTTCGGCAATGCCAGAGAGGGTGTCACCTTCCTGCACCACATACTCGCTCTCGGTCAGCCGAGGCGTCGGGGAAAGCGCGATCGTCACGGTCACGACGACGAACTGCGGTTCATTGGAAATCTCATCTGGATCGTCGGTGGCGCTGTCGCGACCAGGCGCCGAACACGCTGCAACCAACAGAAGAGCGCAGAGAACCGCGCTCCATCCGAGAATCGTGCGCCGGGGGAGTGACCTGGTTTCGCTCAGACCGATCGTCCTTGGGGAGCGCTAGCCGAGAACCAGCGCGTCGTCCGGCCAGCGATAGAGATCGGCCTGGCGGTTCTCGACCGAGGGCACCTGGCGGCGAACCTTCTTCAGGTAATCGAGATCGAGCCTGGCGGTCAGCACGTACTCGCGATCTGGCGCGGTGCCGAGCACCGTGCCCCATGGATCGGCGATCAGGGAACGGCCGTAGCACCATTTGCCGGACGAATCCGGGCCGAACTGCCCGCAGCTGACCATATAGACCTGATTCTCGATGGCGCGGGCCCGGATCAGGACTTCCCAGTGGTCCTTGCCGGTTGTCATGGTGAACGCTGCCGGCAGCACGATGACGTCGGCGCCGCGCAACCGCAAGATGCGGAAGAGCTCGGGGAAGCGCAGGTCGTAGCAAATGGCCAGTCCGACGGTGACGCCGTCGAGGTCGAACGTGACGATCTCTTCACCGCGCTGCACCGTGTTCGATTCCTTGTAGGAGGCCACCCCGTCCAGCACTACATCGAACATGTGGATCTTGCTGTATTGGGCAACGATCGCGCCGGTGGGATCGAATACCACGGTGGTGTTGAAGAGTTTCGGCTCGTTCTCACGTTGCTCGAGCATGCTGCCGCCGTGCAGATAGATGCCATGCTGCCTGGCTTTGGCAGCCAGCGCATCGGTCACCGGTCCGGGGATGGTTTCCGCATTGAGGCGGTTACCCTCGTCGGAGCCCAGGTAGGTCCAGATCTCAGGCAGAACGACCAGGCGGGCGCCGCTTGCGGCAGCCTCATCGATGAGCCGCAGGGCAGTTTCGACATTGGAGGCCTTGTCTTCCCCGGAGTTCATCTGGACAACGGCGACATCGATGCCGGTAGTGGACATTGGGGGTAACTCCTGGCTGTTGGATGGCTCGAACCTGTGGCTGGATCATAACATTCGGGCGGAATTGCTTTTCCGCAGCTTCATTCTCTTTTATTCTTAGCCAGATACGTGGTTGCTCCGCTTCGGGTTGCCAACCCGTTCTGCATGCGGTCGGTGAGCGCGACCAGGCGCCAGACCGCGCGAACAAGCCCTGGGCAACCACCACACTGTAAGGAAGGAACTCACTCGACATGACCGATACGACCATCAAGCGACCTGTGCCGGAGGCGCCAAATGCGTTGCGTGACTGGTTCACCAGCGGGCTGCGAGCCGAGATCGAATCCCGGGGGCTGCCGGTCATTCAAGGCGATGAGCCGGCCGACCGTGGCGGCATCGCGCTGCATCCCATCGATATCGACGCCCCCAAGAGCTTCCGCCGCAAGAACCGCGCGGTTTTCGTGGTCGGTATTGGCGAGAGCGAAGGTGTGCCGGAAGTGCCCCTGGCCACGCTTTACCCGCTTCAACTGCGCTCGTTGGGCAATATCTTCATCCTGCTGATTCCGGATGGCACCCACGGCGGTGTCGAAGCCTTCGTCTCCACATTGGAGCAGGGGTCATATTCGTTCAAGTACTGGGGAGACGACGAAGAGTTCTTCCATGAGGTGGCCGACCGGCTGACGCCGCTGGCGACCTCCACCCTCATCATCGAGAACGAGTTCGTACCCGACCTGGAAGAGGAACTTTGGGGCGGAGACGAGGTCACCGCCTCGATTACCCGCGCCGGCAAGCTGCTGGACGAGCTCGATCTCTTGCCGTCGCCCTTCCCCATCGATTCCTATCTCCCCGAAGCCGATCTGCGGCATCTCAAGCAGATGTTCAATATCGGCGGTTTGAGCTACGGGAACGTCAGCGCGCGCAAGGACGATCTGCGCTTCTGGATGAGCGCATCCGGGGTCGACAAGACCAAGCTCGAAGAGGTGGGCACCGAGATCTTGATGGTGACCGATTATATTCCCGAGCGCCGAGCGATGCGTCTCAGCGTTCCGCCGCATGTCACCCCGCGGCGCGTTTCGGTGGATGCGATCGAGCACTTCATGATTTATCGCGAGCATCCCAGCGTCGGCGCGATCCTGCACATTCATGCATGGATGGAAGATATTCCGTCGACCCGCATCAACTACCCATGCGGCACGATCGAGCTCGCCACGGGTGTCGCCGACCTGGTGCGCCAATCTCCCGATCCGGGTCATGCGGTCATCGGCTTGCGCAACCATGGTCTGACGATCACTGGCGAGTCGCTGGACGAAATCTTCGCCCGTATCGATGGCAAGATTCAGCGCCAGGTGCCAATGGCCTAGCTGGCACATCGACCGGACTCGACGAGAATTCGATGCGCTCCGTGGCGGTCCGCCGCGGGGCGCATTTGGTGAAGAGAGGTTCACTGCCGTGAGCAAGGCGATTCAGTACAAGTTCTCGATTCCCAACTTCGTCGCCGTCCGGGCGGCCGACCGACTGCCAGGCAAGTTGCTGGAGTCGGGAAAAATCCCCGGGTTGAGCGAGATCGAACGTCCTCCGGTGCCGCTGCCGAGTCCGGCGTACGCGCGACTGAAGCCGCTCCTGACCGGAATCTGCGGCAGCGACATCTCCGCGCTCACCAATCGCAGCGGCCCTGCGTTGACGCCCTTTACATCGTTTCCCTTCACCCCTGGGCACGAGGTGCTGGCCGAGATTGTCGAGCTTGGGGACGAAGCGGCCGGCATGGAGGGGATCGGGATTGGGCAACGGGTGGTCCTCAACCCGGTCATCTCGTGCTACATGCGGGGTCTCGATCCCTGCCGTATGTGCCGCACCGGAGAACCGGGGCTTTGCACTCGCACAGCGGAAGGATCGATAGCTCCAGGGATGCTCACCGGGTTCTGCCGCGATCTTCCCGGTGGCTGGAGCACCGACATGGTGGCTCATTGGAGTCAGATCGTTCCCGTGCCGGATGAGATCTCCGATGAGGTTGCGGTCCTGATCGAGCCGTTCAGCGTCGCGGTGCACGCAGTCCTGAAAGACCCGCCACCGTCGTGGGCGAAGGTGTTGATCATTGGCAGTGGATCGATCGGTCTCTTCGTGCTGGCTGCCATGCGCATGATGGGCATCAAGAGCGAGGTCACCATGTTGGCCAGGCATCCATTGCAGGCCGAAATGGCCAAGGCGCTCGGGGCGGACAATGTGCTGCGCGGGGAAAGCGCGGGGGACGCAGCGGTCAAGATCGCTGGCGCAAAGAAGTACAAGCCGATCAAGGGCAAACCGACGTATGCCGGCGGGTTCGACTGGGTCTACGACTGTGTCGGCTCGACGGCCAGCGTGGATGATGCCTTGCGCGTCGCTGGACCGCACGGGCACGTGGTCATGGTTGGCTGTGCCGCCGAGACTAGCCATCTCGATCTGACGTTCATCTGGAATCGCGAACTGGAAATCACCGGCTGCTACGTCTACGGCCGGGAAAACACCATGGAAGGCAAGCCGCATACCTTCAAGGTCGCCATGGAACTCATTCTCGGTCACCCAGGGATCGATCTTTCGCGCCTGATCACCCATCGCTTCACGCTCGACCAATGGCAGGAAGCGATGCAAGTGAGTCTCGCCCGCGGCAAACACGGCGCCATCAAGACGGTCTTCGACATGCGGGGGTAACTCTTTTTTCCAATGGTCGCCTGGCAACTCAACCTTTTCGGCGGCTACTCGCTTCCAGGGCCGAAGCGATCCCAGTGCACCAGGTCGGTGAGTTCCTTGCGGCCGCCGTTCCTGGATGGCGCGGTGGAGTTGGACGGGTGGCCGACGCCGACTGCGCTGAAGAGCACCCAACCGTCCGGGATCTGCAGCACGGTCCGCCCGTGTTCTTTCGCTTCTGTATTCCAAAAGGAAACAATGCCGGCGCCGAGACCCAGCGCTTGCGCGGCCAGGAGGATCCGTTCGTCCATCCGGCCGAGGTCGTGCATTCGGGTACTCGTCTTTCCCTCCTCCAGCACGACGACCAGCACAAGTGGCGCATCGGCGAGCCAGTTCATCGAATCGACGCTCTGCGAGAGCGCCTTTCTTGCTGCAGCGTCGCGCACGACGATGAACTGCCACGGTTGAGCATTGCCCGCGCTGCCGGTCCAGCGCATCACGTCCAGAATCGAATGCAGGTCGGCATCACTCACCGGTTCATCGGTGAAGGCGCGGGTCTGCCGCAGGTGGGCGAGAAATTCGACAGAATCGGAAGGAACTGGCATGGAAACTCCTCTCGCGCCTGAGCGTCGCTCTCGCGGTAGTACGCCCAAGTGCAACTCATCACGATTGTGACGCAAGCGGCGAACGAATGAGGAATTCCGTGCGGTTGCATGCCGGGACGAAACGCTCGTCCGCCCGGCCGCTGGTCTTTGGCAGCAGATCCGGGACTCAGAACTGCTCGGCGATGATGAAGAGGATGATCAGCACGACGATCACGAACCCCATGATGAGGATCGCCTGGCAGCCGCGCGCTGCCACAGCGACATCCTCTGGCGAACTGCCTCGCCCTTCGGGAGCGTCGTCTTCGGGAAAGCTCACGAGCCTTTGAGCTCTTTCTGATACTCACGCCAGACGTGCGCCATGCGCATCACAGCGGTCAGATTGGTGGCGATGGCCAGGATGATGAGCGCCCACATTGGCCTGTCGATGATCAGTCCAAGCGACAGCACCACCACGCGCTCTGGCCGTGCCAGGATGCCAACCGACGCCTTCCAGCCGGCCGCCTCGGCGCGCGCGCGCGCATAGCTGACCATCACTGCGCCGGTGGCCGAGAGGAGCACCAGCATGGCGCCCCACTTCCAGTCATCGGTTCCCAGGATATACCAGAGCAGACCGACGTAGACGATGATCTCGGAATAGCGGTCGACTGTGGAATCGAAAAAGCCACCGAATTTGGATGTCTTGCCGGTCGAGCGGGCGACTGCCCCGTCCAGCATGTCGAACGCGCTGGCGAACAGGAGCAAGACACCCCCAAGCTGGCCGCGCCCCGAAGCAATGATGGCCGCCACGATGCAGTTCAGGATGAATCCCGCGATGGTGAGCATGTTCGGAGTGACACCGAACTTGCCGAGGAACGCCCCGACCACCAGCATCTTCTGCCGCGCCCATGTTCCCAACCGCTCTGAGATCACGTCAGCCCTCCCAATCGACTAGACCGAGACGGCCGCGCCCGACCGTGCGTAGACATCGAGCACCCGCTGCGCGACATGCGGCCAACTATAGTGATCGGCCGTTTTCTGTCCGGCCTGCACCAGACGCGCGCGCAAATCGGCATCCGCCAGCAGCCTGACGATGGCCAACGCGATGGCCGATGGGTCGCGCGGCATGACCAGCAAGGCGTCCTTGTTGTTCGTCGCCACGCTGGCGTAGCCGGGAATATCGCTGGCAACGACAGGCTTCATCGATGCCATCGCTTCCAGCAGCACGATGCCAAAACTCTCGCGATAGATCGACGGGGCGCAGAAGACATCGCAGCTCGCGTAGTAGTGCGGCAGGCTTTCCTGCGAGACCTCGCCGATGAATTCGACGTTGCGAATCTGATACCGATCGATCGTTTCGTGGTATCGGTCGGGATCGCCTGGACCCACAACCAGGAGCCGGGCGTTCGGATATTGCTGCTGAACGAGCGGCATCGCGCGGAGGAGGTATTTGAAGCCCTTGCGGGCCTCGTTGTATCGGCCAACGAAGAGAATGCGGGGGGTGCCGGTCGTCGCCCAGGGATACGGCTCCATATGCTCGCCAAACCGCTCGATGTCGATGCCATTTGGCACTACATCGTAGTGCCCCGGGAAATACTGCATCACGTTTTGTTTGGCTGGTTCCGAGACGCAGATCTTGCCATCGAGCCGATTCATGAGGATCGAAAAGTACGGCTTGAGCATGCCATACCAGGGATTGGTGTCCCGCGCGGCATGGAACGTGCCCACATTCACGGAACGGGAATTGAGCAACACCATGTAGGGAAGGAGCGGCGTCATCGGCTCATGGCAGTGGATGACATCGAACTTTTCGTATTGGAGGATTTCCTTGATAGCGTTGTAGAGGGTGACGTCGAACATCAGGCGGGCTTTCGAGCCGTTGGCGGGAATGGGGATGGTCCGGCCTACGCCGTAGAAGCCGTCGCGAACCTCGACGCCGCCTTGTCGTGCTTTGGGAGCCAGGATCACCACCTCATGCCCGAGCTTCTCGAACTCGCGCTTGAGATTCTCGATGTGTTGCGCCACGCCGCCGGGATGCGACATGTCGTACGGGGTGACCTGCGCGATCTTCACGGGCACGAAGCCGAGCCGTTACCAACGATGAGCAGTTCGAACCGTTCAGCCATGCGGGTTCCCTTCCGGTCTCGGATGATACCAAAGGTGGGTTCGGGGACCAGTGTCCGGGGTCCGAAGTCCAGCGGACAGTGGATTCTTGGCCCTGGGCTGTCGTAGAGGTGGCAGGTCTCAGGCACCGTCGAGTTCGCCGGCGAAATGGCACGCTACCAGGTGAGACGGCTGGATCTCGCGCAGTTCGGGAACTTCGGCGGCGCAGCGGTCGGTGGCGTAGCGGCAACGGGTGCGGAAACGGCATCCACTGGGTGGATTGACCGGGCTGGGCGGGTCGCCGGTCAGAATGATCCGTTCCCGGCGCGCGCGGGGATTGGGTATCGGGGCGGCGGCCATCAGTGCCTGGGTGTAGGGGTGGAGGGGAGCGTGGAAGATCGTCTCGGTGGGCGCCTGCTCCACGATTTTGCCGAGATACATGACCGCGACGGCATCGGAAATACTGCGCACCACGCCCAGCTGATGACTGATGAAGAGATAGGCCAACCCGCGTTCTTCCCGGAGTCGCGCCAGGAGTTGCAGAATTTGCGCTTGCACCGAGACATCGAGCGCGCTGACTGCTTCGTCGGCCACGATCAGGTCCGGATCGACCGCCAGTGCGCGGGCGATGCCGATGCGTTGCCGTTGACCTCCCGAGAGCTCGTTGGCATACCGTGCCCGGTAGTGCGCATCGAGGCCGACGGTGTGCAGGAGCTCGCTCACCCGGTTGGATCGCTCTGATTTTGGAACGATCTTGTGAAAGGCAAGCGCTTCTTCCAACGTTTGACCGACCGTCATGCGCGGGTTGAGTGACGAATTCGGATCCTGGAAGACGATCTGGAGTTGCTTGCGCCGCTCGCGCATTTCTGCGGCATTGCCTGGATCGATGGGACGCCCACGATAGGAGACGGTGCCCGCGGTTGGGTCTTGCAGGTAGAGGATGCAGCGGCCGGTTGTCGATTTTCCGCATCCGCTCTCACCCACCAGCGCCAGCGTCTCTCCGTCGCGGATCGAAAGGTCGACACCGTCGACCGCGCGGATCACCTGGGCTGGCCGCCCCTGAATGCGATCGATGAACCCGCCGCGTAGCGGGAAGTGCTTTACCAACCCTTTGACCTGGAGCAGGGGAGCCGAGTCGCTCATGAAGCGGCCCCGGCGGCGGTTTCGGTCAGGTTGGCGCGATAGGTGCCGGCGAAGTGACAGAGCGCTTCATGTCCGGGCGCGATCTCGACCAAGGGCGGCGATGTCGAAACACAGATTTCCTGCCGATACCGGCAACGAGGCGCGAAACGGCACCCCTGCGGCAAGCGTGCCAGGTCGGGAGGGGATCCTGGGATCGGCCGGAAGGGAGCGCCATCGCTCCCGGCATTGGGAATTGCCTCCAGAAGTCCACTCGTGTAGGGATGTCCGGGATCGTCGAACAGCGGCTCGGCGCTTGCTTCCTCGACGATGCGGCCGGCATACATGACCGCCACCTTGTCGCACATCTCCGCTACGACACCCAGATCATGGGTAATGAGCAGGATGCTCATTCCGAGTTCCTGCTGCAGATTGCGCAACAGGTCGAGAATCTGCGCCTGTATCGTGACGTCGAGCGCGGTCGTCGGTTCGTCGGCGATGAGCAACTTGGGCCGTGACGAGAGCGCCATCGAGGTCATGACGCGCTGCCGCAATCCACCGGAGAGCTCATGTGGATAGGCCGTGAAGCGCGCCTCGGCGTTTGGGATGCCGACTGTCCGGAAGAGCTCGATCGTCTGCGCTTTCGCTTCCGCCTTGCTGGCGCCCTGGTGCACGCGGATCGCTTCGGCCACTTGCTCGCCGGCCGTATAGACAGGGTTCAGGAAGGTCATCGGATCCTGAAAGATCATGGCAATTTGGCCGCCGCGCATCGCCTGCATCTCTTTTTCCGGCAGGGTCAGCAGATCGCGTCCCTCGAAGAGAATCCGCCCCCCGGCATAGCGGCCCGGAGGGGTTGGCACCAGGCGCATGATGGCGCGCGCGGTCACGCTCTTGCCGGAGCCGGATTCGCCGACGAGCCCGAGCGTTTCACCAGGCTGAATCGAAAGACTGACGCCATCGACCGCCCGGAGCGGGCCATTGCGAGTGAAGAACTCGACTTGCAGATCGTCGAGTTCGAGGATGGGAGCAATGCTCATCAGCGGCCACCCTGGCGAGGATCGAGAACGTCGCTCAGCCCGTCGCCGAGCAGGTTGAATCCGAGTACTGCGACCAGAATCATGAATCCCGCCGCGAGCGAAAGGTGAGGTGACGTCAACAGCACGCCCTGTCCTTCGGAAAGCATCGCGCCCCAATCAGGAGTGGGCGGTTGCACACCGAGCCCCAAGTAGGAGAGCGCCGCCAGATCGAGCAACGCATAGGCCAGATCGAGCGTTGACACGACAATGATCGGCCCGATGCAGTTCGGCAGAATGTGCCGGAAGATGATGCGCCGTTTCGGGTAACCCATCGCTCGCGCTGCCTCTGAATAGGTCATCTCGCGCTGCACCAACGTCACACCGCGAACCACACGCGCGATGAAGGGAACGTAAAGGATCCCAAGCGAGATGACGACGTTCTGAAGCGAGGGGCCGAACGCAGCAACGATGGCCAGCGAAAGCAACAACGGCGGGAATGCGAGCATGATGTCCAGCACGCGCATGACCGCTGTGTCGAACCAACCGCCGCGGTAGCCGGCAATGATGCCAAGCGGCACACCAATCAACTCGCTGATCAGCACGACAGCGAACGCCCCGCCCAGCGCGGTGCGGCTCCCCCAGATCAGCCGGCTGAGCACGTCACGGCCGTTGCGGTCGGCTCCTAACCAAAACTCGCTGCCGGGGGCTTCCAGAGTAGCGCTGAGTTCACCGTGCAATGGATCTTTTGGCGCCAGCCAGGGAGCGAACACCATGAGAACAAGCAGGAAACCGACGATGGCCGCACCAACCACTGCTTTTCGATTGCGGCGAAACTTCCAGAAGAAGGTGTTCCAGGTCGAGGGCGTATCCGCCAGCGGTTCCAGGTCAGGGCTGAGCTCGGTTGCGATGGCGGACATCAGTACTTGATCCGTGGGTCGATGATGGCATACAGAATGTCTACTGCCAGGTTGAGCACGATAAAGGCGATAGCGATGAAGACAGTGGTGCCCTGCACCACCGGATAGTCACGCCGTTGCACCGAATCGACCAGCAATGACCCAAGCCCACCGATGCCAAAGGTGTATTCCACCAGTACCGTGCCAACCAGCAAGAAGCCGAACTGCAGCGCGGCCACGGTGACGATCGGAATGAGCGCATTGCGCAGCGCGTGCTTGAAAACAATAGAGCGTGGGGAAAGTCCCTTCGCGCGCGCGGTGACCATGTAGTCCTGGGAGAGCGCTTCGATCATCCCGTTGCGCGTGATGCGCGTCGTGATGGCCGCAAGGGAAAGCCCGAGAGCGATGGCGGGCATCGTCAGGTGCTTGACGGTATCCCATCCACCGTCACCCTGTCCGAGCGCAGGCATCCACTGGAGCTTGTAGGCAAACACGAGAATCAACAGAATCGACGTGAAAAAGACGGGAGACGATGCCCCAATCAAACTGAAAACCGATGCGCCGACATCGATCCATGAGTTGCGCCTCAGGGCCGAAATGATGCCAAGCGGTATCGAAATCAGCATCGAGATGAGAAAGGCATAGCATGCGAGTTCGAGTGTGATCGGAAGCCGTTCGAGCACCAGATCACGGACAGGAGCGCGTTGCCGGAACGAATCTCCCAGACTCCCATGGGCCAGATCGTTGAGCCAGTAGCCGTACTGTGCCAACAGCGGCTTGTCGAGCCGATATTGCTCGCGGATGCTCTGCACGTTCGCTTCGCTAATGCGCTGGCCGCCGACCATGATGCGGACCGGGTCGCCCGGTACGAAGCGGACCAGGAAAAAGACGATCGACGTTGCGATCAGCATCAACGGAATGAGGGTCGCCAGCCGACTGACGATGAGACGCGCCATGGAGGTTCTCGTCGTGGAACGAAACGAGCGCCCGGACCATTGTCGGCTCCGGGCGCTCGCGGTGGATCAGGCTGTTACTCGGCCTTCTTGAGATCGCGCATGAACGCATCCCAATAGAAGAGCGGATGAATAGTGTATCCCGTCAGGCTCTTGTCCTTGGCCATGAACCACTTGTTGTGGTCGAGCCAAACAAGTGGCATGTCTGCCGCAATTTGCTTCTGCGCGTCGATCAGCATCTGGGTGCGAGTTTCGGGATCGGCTTCCGCCTCTGCCCCAAGCAACAGCGCGTCCACATCTGGATTGCTGTAGTAGGACTGGTTGTTCTGCGGCGGGATGCTGGTGGAGAGGAAGAGGGGCAGCAGCATTCCGTTTGCATCCGGGAAGTCGGCGCCCCATTCGTGGAATGCCATTCCTTCGTATTCGCCCGTCTGGAAGGCTGTGATACGGTCCGCCTGGGGGACTTGCTCGATCTCGACATTCACCCCGATCTCGGCCAGCATCTGCTGGATCGCCTGTGCCTCGGCAACGCGCAGGGTGCTTTCGGAGTCGACCAGCAGCTTCGTGTCGAACCCGTCCGGGAAGGCCGATTCGGCCAGCGCCGCTTTCGCGCCATCGACATCGAAGGCGACCGGTGCGAGTTGATCGGCCGCGGAACCTGGCATGGTCGGTGGAACCGTGGTCGAGTTCGCCTGCACCGCTGCCCCCAGGTAGAGGTTCTCGAGGATCGACGGCACGTCGATCGCCATGCTAACGGCCTTGCGCACGTTGGCGTCGTTGAATGGCTCCTGGTCGTTGCGCATGACCACCATCTCGCAGGTGTAGCCAACAACCTCCAGAAGTTCGACGTTTTCGATACCTTGAACGACTGCCAATTGGTCCGGCTGAATATCGCGCACCATTTGCAGTTCGCCGGTGCTCAAGCCAGCGGTTCGTGTGGTGGGGTCGGTAATGACCTTGAAAACGGCGGTCTGGAAGTAGGGCTTGCCCTCCTGCCAGTACTCGTCGTGCTTCTGCAACGTAATCTCGCTGCCGGCTTCCCAGGAGTCGAACTTGTACGGACCGGTGCCGATCGGGCTCTGAGTCGGGGTATCGAGCGTCGAGTCGATCAGGCTCTTCGGCATGACGTGACCGGCGGTCGTCGACATGACGTACTGGAAGGTTCCAGAGGGCTCGGTCAGCTTGATGGTGACTTGCATGTCCCCTGTGGCTTCGATCGACTCAGCCGGGTCGAACATCCACGCCATCGGCGAGGCGATGGCTGGGTTGCGAACACGTTCGATCGATGCAATCACATCGGCAGCGGTCATCTCAGAACCGTCGTGAAACTTCACGCCGGACCGGAGGTTGTAAATGTAGGTGAGTTGGTCTGGTTGTTCGTACGTTTCGGCGAGGAGTGGCTGCAATGCCCCAGAGGGATCGACCATGACCGGACCTTCGGTGATATTGCAGATCACCACATTGGCGGTGAAGTCATAGCCGAGGGCTGGTTCGACAGCGCGCGGATCGGATTCGAGACCGAAGGTGAGGGTCTCCCCGTCCTGCGCCAGCACACCGATCCCAGGAAGAATCGACGGCATGGCTGCGATTGCTGCTCCCGCGCCAGCAACGGCGGCCCCAGCCTTCAGCACCCCTCGCCGTGAGAGGCTTTGTTGCTGCAGGCCATTGAGATACGCGTACATCTTGCGGTCGAATTCCCGCCCTGAAAGCCGCGTTCGCGTGTTCGACACGTTCGTATCCTCCTGATGGTCCATAGTCGGACTCGTCTGTCCAGTTGGTTTTCGGTCGAGATGCAACAGCCGCGGATGGTACCGCACCATCCGAAGAATCAATGTGAATGATGCGTGAGCAGTTTACAACCCGGCCGGCATATCGTGCCCTGACGTCGATGGTGATCGTCTGCCGAGTTCCGCCAGGCGCGGTCGGATCCTGTTTGGATTGGAGCACCTGGACCCGCCAGTCTTGTGACAAGACGAGAGGCCTTGGTCCTTCGGTCGAGTGCAATGTGGCGGTCAATGCTGACCGAGGAGCGATCGGGGCGCCTGTGGTGGCGGAGGGCCGCTCCTCGAGCTCGCCCAGCCGAAGCGCCAGTTCTCCCCTAGAATCAGGCTACTGAGTTGTGATTCGTCGTCGAGGAGGAGCAGTTGGCAGCGGTCAAGAAAATCGATCATGTGGCGATCGCGGTAAAGAGCATCGAGGAGTCGCGTCCCTGGTTCGAGCAGGTCTATGGGGCGCGTTATCTCGGCCAGAAGGAAAACGTCGAGATGGAGTACATCGTCGCGTACTTCCTGATGGGCGAGAGCCTGATCACGATGCTGGAAGGAACCACGCCAGAGAGCTTCGTCACCCAGCATATCGAGAAACGCGGCGAGGGCATTCAGCACGTCGGGGTGGAAGTCGACGATCTGGACGAGTTTCTCGCGAACGCGAAGGAACTCGGCGCGCGCGTCTCGGCTGAACGCACGCTCGACGGCATCCGCAAGGAAGCGCTCATTTCACCCAAGAGCGCCTTTGGCATCATCCTGCAACCGATCGAGTGGCTCGGCGACCTCGCAGATGAACCGCACCACGAGCGCATCATCAAGGCAGGCGGCCTGTAGTCAGGCGTAACAACGGATAGAATGCGGCAGTTGTGAGGCTGGTCAACGAACTACTGGGGAGCGCCCTTCGCCCGTGAAGCGATGGCGCGTTCTTCGTCCGTTGCGTGTCACGATGGGAGTCGACCAGAATGGCAGGAGACCAGGAGTTCACAGCAGTCATTGATGGGCGTGGGGAGTTTTCACGTCGAGCCGTCATGGTTGCCGGCGCTGGGATGGCAGGGTTCAGCCTGTTGCGCGCGCAGGCGGCGCAAGAGGCGACTCCGGAACCCGAGGAAGGACCAGCATTTCTCTTCGTTCAATTGGCAGACTCCGGAAGCTGGCGCCCAAAGCCTGATGCGGATGATGTCTACGAACTCACCCTGCGCGGGGTCGGCACCCAGTCGCTTTATTTCTCCGACCGCCCAGAACGGATCGTCGGAACGATGCCGACCGATCGGTTTCTCGAAGGGCTTGGGTTTACGCCGGTGAATCCTCCCAATGCCGCTGCGGTCGTCCGCACGCCCGAGGGCGAGCGAGACGTGCTCGTTGTCGAACTCTTCAACCCCGTCTACACGCGGGAGTACGACGCTGACGGGGGCGCAACGCTGCGTTACGACGCACGCGTGCTGGACGCCTACACCGAGGACGGCCTCACGTCATGGTACGAAGAGCAGGAAGACCGTGAGTTGCCGAGTGAGTTCAGCGATGTCTCGCTGTTCATCGATGATTGCCCGGATCTGACGACTTGCTTTGCCCCGGATCCGAGCAATCCAAGCTGGAAGCAATACGCCGTCGGTCCCATTCCGAACGGGCCGTGGGGACAATGCTTCAATATCGATGCATTCGATTGCCTGCCGTGCAACGGGGCCACGCACGATTTCTATGCAGGTGTCTGCAACCGGGAATATCCCGAATGCAATGATTGGTGCCATCCGATGTGCACCGTCGGCGACTGTGGCGGTGGCGGCGGCATCATCTTGTAGCAAGCCCCATCGTTCGCGACAGGTTGCCGCTGAGAGGCTCTAGTCGCCGCCTGGATCGAATCCGAGCTCGGCCAGAATTTCGGCTGTGTGCTCTCCATGCTTTGGAGGGTGGCGTGTGATGGTGCTCGGCGTTGCTGAGAACTTGAGCGCAATGCCGGGCATGCGCAGGTCGGGGATATCTGGATGGGGCACGTCAGCCACATACTCCTGATAAACCACCTGTGGCAGCGCCATGGCCTGCGCCATGTCATGGATAGGACTGCAGGGGATTCCGGCCGCGTCCATCATGCCAGCCCATTCGACCGCTCCTCTGGGCGCCAGAATTTCGGCCATGATCGGGTCGAGCTCGGCGCGGTTGACAACGCGGTCCGGATTGCGAGCGAAACGGGGATCGTCGATCAGGTCCGGGCGTCCGACCAACTCGCAGAACCGCGACCAATGATTGTCGAACGCGATCGCCACTACCAAGTAGCCATCGCCAGTGGGATAACCGCCATAGGGTGAAACGGATGGATGATGCGATCCAGATCGGCCGGGAATCTTTCCGGTCGCAAAATAAGCGACCGCGTGATAGGTCATCCAGGCGATCGTGGTTCCCAACAGCGAAACGTCGATCCGTTGCCCTTCTCCAGTCCGTTCGCGATGGTAGAGCGCTGCAAGGATGCCGCTTAGCGCCATCTCGCCAGTACTGAGATCGACCACCGAGGTGCCAGTGCGCACCGGTTCCCCATCGGCCTCACCGGTGATGCTCATCAACCCGGCATATGCTTGCATGAGCAAATCGACGCCGATGCGATCCTTGTCCGGACCCTCCCGGCCGGCGGCCGATACGGCACAATAGATCAGGCGGGGATTGAGTTCGTGCAAGCGCTCCCAGCCAAGACCCCACTTTTCCATTTGGCCGGCGCGAAAATTCTCGATCAGCACGTCCGAGCGCAATGCCAGCTCGAGGGCGATTTCGCGGCCCCGTTCGGTGTTGAGGTCGAGAATCATCCCGCGTTTGTTGCGGTTGGTCGACATGTAGTACGTCGATTCGCCGTTCCAGTGGGGTGGAAAGCCACGGGTGGTATCGCCGGCGCCGGGGTCCTCCACTTTAATCACGTCGGCGCCCATGTCGCCCAGTTGCATGGCTGCAAAGGGCCCGGCCAGTGCCCGGCTGAGATCGAGGACGCGGATTCCGTCGAGAGTTCCCATTGTGTCATGCTGCCTTGATCGATCCTGATCGTATCTCGCAGATGGTACCGGAGAATGCGCAAGCGAATGTGGAGCGTGCCATGAGTGTCAGATTCGAGCCAGAACAGCTAGCGCTCGCCAGGGAAAAGCTTTCACCTGAGAAGCTGGAACATTCGTTGAGGGTGGGGGAGCTGGCTGCCCGGCAGGGGCCGGACTATGCAACGGTTGGGTTGTTGCATGACATGCTCGAGGACTCCGATGTCACCTTGAGCGAACTACGCGCCGCCGGGGTGACCGATGCCGAACTCGCGGCGATCCATCTCCTTACCCGAGGCGAGGAGTCATATGAGGACTATGTTGCGACCGTGGTCCACTCGCGAGACCGCCTGGCAATCTCAGTCAAGATCTGCGATCTGCTGGACCACCTCGACCCGTCGCTGTCCGCAGGCTTGACCATAGAAAAGCAGGCGAAGTACCTCGGGGCGTTGCCGCATGTTCTGGACGCTCTGCGCGCATTGGGGGATCAGCCCAACCCCTGACGGACGACGTTGTTCCCGCGAGGTGCAGCGCAGGCGATCGGGCTACAATTCGAGAACGCGAAACCGAATCCAATCGGATGGATGGAAGAAGAACGCAGGAGTTCGCAACCATGGTGCTCAGTAGCTACGTCGGCGCATCGGTCAAACGGAAGGAAGACCCGCGCCTGATCACTGGAACATCAACGTACGTCGATGACATCAAGCTGAGCGGGATGGCGCACGCGGTGTTCGTGCGCAGCACCTATGCCCACGCCAAGATCAAGGGAATCGACAAGTCGGAAGCGCTGGCGATGCCGGGCGTGATCGACGTTATGGACGGCGAAGAACTGCGCACGATCCTGAAGGACTTCTATCCGATCCATCCGGTGGGCGATACGCAGCTGGAGCTCTACGACCAGGACGAAGTCGGTGACGGCGAGATCTATGTGCCCAAGGTGCAGCCGCTCGCGACCGGCAAGGTGCGCTACATCGGCGATCCGATTGCGGTGGTCGTGGCCGAGAGTGTCGAGATCGCGCGCGACGCCGCCGATCTCGTCATGGTCGATTATGAGGAGCTCGAAGCGGTCATCGACCCCTACGAGGCGGTCAAGGATGGCGCTCCGCAGCTCTATTCCAAGGTAAAGAACAACATCAGCGTGCGCGAAGCGAGCGTGCATGGCGATGTCGATGCGGCGATGGCCAACGCATCGATCAAGGTGAAAGCGAAGATCCGCGAACCTCGCTGCCATGGGGTTCCGATGGAGGGTCGCGCGGTGTTGGCGACGCCCGATCCAATCACGCGCGGGCTCACCTTCTGGAGCTCGACGCAAGCGCCGCATTGGAACCGCAACTCGATTGCCGATGCCCTCGGTCTGAGCCAAAACCAGGTGCGGTGCATCGCGCCCGAGGTCGGCGGCGGGTTCGGAGTCAAGATCGGCGCCTACGGTGAGGACTTTGTCATCTCGGCGCTCGCCCTCAAGCACCATCGGCCTGTCAAGTGGGTCGAGACGCGGTCGGAGAACTTCCTCGCCACCAATCACGGCCGCAACCAGTGGAGCGAGTTCGAGGTTGGCGCGGACGAGAATGGCAAGATCGTTGCTCTCAAGGGGCGCGTGCTGCTCGATTCCGGCGCCTATCCCAAGGCACTCGATCTCGCCTGGTGCACCTGGGTCATGTCGACCGGTCCGTACAAGATCGAGAATGTGGACTACGAGGTCATCGGCGCGTACACCAACACCATGGCAAATGGCGCGTATCGCGGCGCTGGACGCCCAGAAGCCACCTACTATCTCGAACGGCTGATGGATCTGGTGGCCGACGAAGGCGGTCTCGATCCGACCGAGGTGCGTAAGGTCAATTTCATTCCACCGGACGAGTTCCCGTTCGTGACGTTGACCGGCGAGACGTACGACTCCGCCGAGCATCAGAAAGCGCTCGACCGTGCCAAGGAGCTGATCGGCTACGACGCGCTGCGCGCGGAGCAGGCGAAGCTGCGCAAGGAAGGCCGTTATCTGGGGATCGGTGTTGCGTCCTATGTCGAAATCTGCGGTTTCGGGCCGTTCGAGAGCTCGACCGTTCGCGTCGAGAAGGGCGGCCAGGTAACGATCTACACTGGCATCTCACCGCACGGCCAGGGACAGGAGACGACGTTCGCGCAGCTGGCGGCTGAGTACCTCGGGGCCGACTTCGACACCGTCGTGGTCCATCACGGCGACACCGCGAACACTCCCCAGGGCAACGGCACCATGGGCAGCCGCGGACTCGCCACCGGCGGGGCAGCGCTGATGATGTCGCTCGACAATCTGCGCATCAAGGCCTGCGCGATTGCGGCGCACATCCTCGAAGCGTCTGCAGAAGACATCGAGCTCAAGCAGGGCAAGTATCAGGTCAAAGGTGTGCCCGACCGCTCGGTCACCCTCGCTAAGATCGCCGACAAGGCGTACTCAGATGATTTGCCAGACGGAGTGACCCCGGGTCTCGACACCACCGACTTCTTCAAAGTGCCGGAAGAAACGTTCCCCTTCGGCTCGCATATCGCGGTGGTCGAAGTCTTCCCGGAGACCGGCGAGATCAAGCTCGTCCGCTATCTCTCGGTCGACGACTGCGGCAACATCATCAGTCCGGTGCTGGTGACTGGGCAGGTGCATGGTGGATTGGCGCAGGGCATCGGCCAGGTGCTGTGGGAAGAGCTGCACTACGACAACAATGGCGAGTTGCTGACGGGCACGCTCAACGACTACGCGTTGCCAAAGGCCGAGTTCTTCCCGATCTTCGAGACGCATCACACCACGACGCCCACATATCTCAATCCGATGGGCGCCAAGGGAATCGGCGAGGCTGCCACAATTGGCTCGACCCCAGCCACGGCCAATGCCGTGATCGACGCGCTCGAGCCGTTCGGCATCACGCATATCGACACCCCGTTCCCGCCTGAGAAGATCTGGCGGGCGGTGCAGGACGCGACAGCGACTGCCTCAGCGGCGGACTGAGCGGCAACGAAGCCAAAAGAATTCGATACGGCGGCACGGTTCATTCGTGCCGCCGTCTTCGTTGTCAACGACTGGGGAGATCGAGCAGTTCTGGACCAGGGCGACCTGTCTCAGGATGCTGGTCGAGAACGCGACATCGATTGGTGAGGGATGCCGCGCACGGTGAAGACCGTGCCGAAGGGTTTGTAGCCGAACTGACGGTAGAAGCGAATCGCGTGGGTTTGGGCGCTGAGCAGCGTCATGGGGTAGCCGGCCCGGTCGGCCGCATCGACCAGCTCGGTGACAATGGCCGAGCCGACGCCATGCTTGCGGTACTCACGTTCGGTCGCGATCCAGGAGAGATACGCCAGCCGTTGCGGCGCCGGAGGGGAGAGACGTCCGGTGCCGATCAAATGGCCGTCCTGAATTGCCATCAGGGTAATGCTCTTGTGTTCATCGGGATCGGTCATGGGAAGGTCGGCCAGGCGTTGCTCCTCACGGAAGACCCGCGAGCGCAGCGCATAGACCGCCTGCAAATCGTCCTCGGTTTCCGCCTGCCGAATCTGGAACGTCAGCAACCTGCTCGGCCGGGTGGAAAAGATCGTCATGGCTTCGACAGCACCGCTTCCCGCGCGTCGCGCTCTCCCGCGACCCATGCGCGCGCGTCCTCGGTCGCGGCTGCCGCCAGCTCGAGCGCCATCGCCACTTGCCGTGGCGCGGTGCCTCCGGGCAGATCGCGCAGCGCCACGCTTTCTTCGGCGGTAAGCGGTGGCTTTTGCTGGCCGAATACCGGGTGCACTTCGGCCCATTCGGCGTCGGTGAGATCGGCGAAGGTGCGGTTCTCGGCGGTGCACTTGCCTACCAGACCACCGATCACCTCGTGCGCCTCACGGAACGGAACTCCGTTCTTCGCGAGCAGGTCGGCGGCATCGGTAGCGAGAATAAAGTCGGCGATCGCCGCTTCCGCCATTCGTTCCTTGTTGACGGTCAAGGTTCGGATCATGCCGGGATAGACCGCCAGCGCCTTGCTGACCGTATCGAACGCTTCGAAAAGCGCTTCCTTGTCCTCTTGCATATCGCTGTTGTAGGTGAGTGGCAGACCCTTCAGCATGGTCAATGTGCCGGCGAGATTGCCGAATACCCGACCCGAGCGTCCGCGGGTCAGCTCGGCGACGTCGGCGTTTTTCTTCTGCGGCATGATCGAGCTGCCCGTCGAGAACGCATCCGAGATGGTCACGAAACGGAACTCGCCGCTCGACCAGTAGATCAGCTCCTCGCTCAGACGAGAGAGATGAAGCTGGACGAGCGACATCGCGTAGAGCGCGTCCAGCACAAAGTCGCGGTCGGCGATGGCGTCCATGCTGTTGACGCTGATGCCGCCCATCCCCAGATCGGCGGCGACGAATTCGCGGTCGAGCGGGTAGGTTGCGCCGGCCATGGCGGCGGAACCGAGCGCCGAGACGTCGGCCCGTTGGTAGGCTTGCCTGAGCCGCTGCAGGTCGCGCTGGAACATGGTGATATAGGCATGGAGGTGATGCCCAAGCACCACCGGTTGCGCCCGCTGGGTGTGGGTGTAGCCCGGCATCACGGTCTCGACGTGCTGCGCGGCGACTTCCGCCAACGCGTCGATCACGTTCACGACACCTGCAGAGAGTTCGAGCAACGCGCCCTTGGTCCAAAGCCGGGTGTCGGTGACGACCTGATCGTTGCGGCTGCGGCCGGTGTGCAGTTTGCCCTGCAGCGGACCGATCAACGCGCGCAGGCGGTTTTCGACCGCTGTATGGATATCCTCATCCTGCACCGAAAAATCGAACGTGCCGGATTCGACTTCGTTCCAGACCAACCAGAGCCCGCGCTCGATCTCCGCGGCCTCGTCCGGCTCGATGATGCCCTGCCGCCCGAGCATGCGCACATGCGCGACCGAGCCGCGAATGTCCTCGCGCACCATGCGGTTGTCGAAAAGGATCGAGGCGGTGAACTGCGCGGCAATCTCGTCAGGCGCGGTCGCGAACCGTCCGCCCCAGAGTCGTTTCTGTACCAAGGTGCCCTCTACCTGCTTCGTGTCGTGCGATTCGCGTTTGGACCTGCCGCCGATTTCTGGACGAGTCCGGCGAACGAGATGCTTCGCTGCGCTCGGAATGACAGGGCGGCTCACCGTTCTCAGAGACTGTCATCCTGAACGACGTGAAGAATCTCCCCCGTTCCCGGGTGCCGGAAACCCGTTCTTCCACCAGCGCAGGTTCCCAGAAACCTGCTGTTGTGTAGTATGCGCCCATAGGCTGAACGCTGAAGGACGGGAACGACGAATTTGGCGACATTGGTTACGGGAGGCAACGGCTGGGTTCCCAGTCACATCGTGCGCCGGCTGGCCCAACGCGGCGAAACGGTCATTTCGTACGACCTCATGGCGGTCGACGAACTGCTGCGCGATCTGCTTGGCACTGCAATCGAACACGTCGTCTTCGTGCATGGCGATGTCACCGATGCCGACGCCATGTTGTCCGCGGCCCGCGAGCACGGCGTGACCAGAATCATCCATACCGCCGCAATCACTCCGCGACGCCATCGCGAAATGGCCGAGCCGAAACGGATCGTCGAGGTCAATCTGCTCGGCACGATGAACGCGCTCGATGTCGCGCGGCAACTCGACGGGTTCGAGCGATTCGTCTATGTCTCCTCCTGCGCGGCCACTGGCAGCCACCCGGAGCTAGCCGAAACCGACGAGACCACGCCATCCACGGCCACCGGGCTCTATGGCATCACCAAACACACCAGCGAACGGATCTGCCAGCGATATGCCGAACTCTACGGGCTCGATATCGTCTCCATGCGTCCGGCCAATGTCTATGGGCCGATGGAGCGGGACACACCGGGGTACAAGGGGGGCACCGAACCGCGGGAAATGCTGCGGCTCTACGCCGAAGGCAAACCGGTGCTCATCAACTCGCTCGAAGGGCCGTATCTCGACTGGACGTATGTCGAGGACATCGCCGAAGGGATAGAGCGCGCCTGGGCCACACCGAACCTGCCGGAACCGGTCTATTCCGTTACCTGCGGCAAGCTCTACTCGATCGGCGATGTGCTGGAGCAGTTCCGGGCGCACCTCCCGAACTTCGAATATCGGGTCGTGCCAGAGCACGAGGCCAACTACCTTGTTGCGGGCGACGAACCGGGCCCCGTGCCAAGCAACGCCAGAATGCAGCGCGACTTCGGTTGGGTCCCCTCGACACCCTTTGCGGATGGAATGAAGCAGTATCTGACCTGGATTCAGGAGAACGGACCGCAATGACCGCATCGCCAAAACGCGCCCCGGCGCTCGCTGAGTTGACTCCCGTGGAACTGCGGGAAGGTGGCTACGACACCGCCGTGCTGCCGGTTGGCGCTACCGAGTACCACGGTGCGCACTTGCCATTCTCGACCGACACCATTGCCGCCGACACGCTGGCGCATCGGCTTGCCTGGGAGATCGGAACCGCGGTTGTGCTCCCGCCAGTGAGCTATGGCATGTCGCTGCACATGCTCAACTGGCCGTGGAGTCTCTCACTGCGGCCGGAGACGCTGACCAATGTCATCATCGATATCGGGGAGTCGCTTTGGAAGAACGATATCCAGCGTCTCCTGGTGGTCACCGCGCACGACGGGAATCCGCCATGCGCCGAGAACGCCGCACGTGAGCTGAACGACCGGCATGGGATGGCGGTCGCGCTCTTTGGGGGCTGGCAGGGGATGGCGCAACGCTTGCTGGCAGGCACCGAGTTCGAAAGCGACGAAGACCACGGCGGCCGGTCCGAGATGTCGATGACGCTTTACGCCGCGCCGCATCTTGCGCGCCAGGAACGGGCGGTCGATCTCCCGGTGCAAATTGCGACCGAGCCAGTCAATGTCCGCGGGCCGTTCAGCAACGTGGTCCCGCATGGTTACAGCGGGGCTCCGTCACAGGGGTCGGCCGAAGAGGGTGAAGCGATCGTCGATGCCATCGCTGCCGAGGTCGGCCCCTTCCTGCGCAATCTCGCCGCCAACGGATGGATGAACGGCGCCTGGATGTCCGGCATCGAGCCGCCCCCGGCCGCGAGCGATCCGCGCCATCCGCGCGCGCGTTAGGGCAGCGGGGAAAGCTCGACCACCACCGGACGATGATCCGAGAGCCATACGTCGGGTACTGTGTACTCGTCGACCTTCAGATCGGGTGTCACGAAGATGTAGTCGATGCGACGCTCGTCCTCGGAGGTCGTTTCCGAGCTTCCGTCTCCGCTGTCCACCAGGCCCGCATCGATGATTGCCTGCCATTCGGGCGAACCAGGATCGGCATTGAAATCACCCGCGATGACGGCAGGCGTGACCCCGTCCCAGAAGGCGAGCAGCTCCTGGATTTGCTGCACCCGCACCTCGGTAGCGCCCTTTGGATTGTCGAGGTGCGTGTCGATGACCACCAGATTTCCGTTCTCGGTCTCGACCTCCACGGCAACCGCGCCGCGCCGCAGGTTATCGGTCGTCGTGTAGATCACGGAGTCGGTCGAAACGATGGGCAAGCGGGTCAGGATTGCGTTTCCCCAGAGTTCGTCATGCGAGTTGCCGGAGTAGGCGAGCTCCATTCCCAACCGGTCGGCCAACCAGTGAACCTGGTCGGTCGAGCTCATGACCAACCAGCCGCGTGTGATCTCCTGCAACACGACGATATCGGGATCATGCGCTTCGATCGTCCGCGCGGTCTCTTCCAGGCTCCAGATGTTCTCGTTCGAGAACCCCTCCTGGATGTTGAAGGTCATCACCCGCACTGAGGACGAATCAGCTGCGCTCGAAGACGAATCTCCACCGGCGCCGAGTACCGGAATCGTCAACGCCAGCGCGATGGTCGTCGCTGCAGCTCCGAACGCGAGCATTCGTCGTTCCGGTCTCGAGACGGGAGCGGACCGTTCGACTGCCAGGGTGCTTAGCGTCAGGACGATCATCGGGGCCAGCAGCAACTCGATCGGCCCGGAGCGAGCGAAATAGAGAAAGACAAAGGCGGTTTGCAAGAGCAGTCCGATCGTGAGTGTCGCTCCGCAGCGCCATCGACCGGGGGTTGTCGTTTCGGTTGGTCCAGTGACCGTGCGCATCGCCAACCCGGTCACCGCGAACGCCATCACCGGCGTCATGATCAATTCGAGCCATCGGCGTTCGCTGTACGCCCAGGTGGCGATCGCAAGCATTCCGAGCAAACCAACCGCGAGGCCGAACGCTCGCCCTTCTCGCACAGCTGCCCATCGGGCAGGAGCCGCGACTTCGAGCCACAGCGCCAGTACGGCGCCTGCCGCCAGCAGGGCGAAGGATCCGGCAAGGCCGAGTTCGGAGCGAAGTTCGGCGAAACCGGGGTTTCCTGCTGCTACGAGCCAGAGCGCGAGCGCCGAACCGAAACCGATGAAGCGTGCGCTGGGAACGAGCGAAGCTTCTTGGTCGGCGATCTTCCCGGACGATGCGCAACGGAACGCCGCGAGCACCAGGACGGTCACCATCACAATCGTCGTCAAGTGCGACCCAATGCCGGGCATCCAGGGGAGATCGAGCGTGTCGCGAACTCCGCGCGCCAGCAGGTCGAGCGCAAAAGCGAAGCCTACTCCGAGTGGAACCTGAGTGCCGCCCTGGGGCAGCACAACGATGAGGAGCCAGCAGCACGCGATCACAGCCGCTGCGGCGAGCCGCCAACGGATTCCCGGATCCTCGGAGAACTGGATGGAGAGTCGCCCGATGACAAGCAGCGCCACCGCGACTGCCAGCGTGATGCGCGGTCCGGCCAATCGAAAGAGCAACGCGCCGCCAAAGGTGAGCCCGAACACGACCAGGGCGTTCGTTGCCAGTCTCGTGCGCTCGCTCTGGTCGATTTCGAACACGAGATAGGGAACGAAGACGCGATGCGCCTGGAGCAGCGCCAGCGTGGCCATTGCCGCGAGCACGAGAAGATCGAGTCTCTCAACACCTTTGCCGGGTATGCGGCGTCTGAAGCTCTCCATCTGACTGTCCCCCTCTGACCGGTGATGGTGCGAACTGGTGTGGCCAAGGTGAACGATATTCGATCATGTGAGTTCACATAAGCATATCGCGAGCTCGGCAAGCTCGCTCAGTGGTTGGTCGCTATCGATTGGCTTGCGCATGGAGTCCCAACAGGTAGAATGACAACACCCCGATGATGCGTCGCCCGGCGCGACTGCTATACTCCCGTTTAGCACGCACGTTCTGTTTTCTACGGAGTCATCGTGGTCACCGCGTCGTATGCAGCGCGCCAGCTCGCCGTCCAGCGACATGTCAATCGATCCGGTCTCGATCTGCGTGCAATCCGCAGCGGCGAACCGCTCGAATTGACCTACGCGCAGGGTAGTCCAGCCGTCGAGGACGATGGCGCAGCACGGCCGGCGATCGAATGGATCGAGGATCCAGGCCGAATCGTGCGCGCAGTCGATCGCGGCGAGAGCATCCCGATCAGGTATTTCCTGGATGGCGCTCAGCGCACAGTGCCCCGATTCGTGAGCTCTACGTTTCCCGTTGTCGAGTCGATCTTCGCGGCAGCGGTGCTGGAGCGTGAACCGCGTGGATTGGGGAAGGTCTGCGCGGGCACCATGGACTTCCAGGCGATCTGGATCGTGCCGCGGGATTGTCCAGATCCGGACGTGCGGCAGTTCCGGGCGATGTTGGAGGCACAGGAAATCGAGATTCGCGATCCGCTTGGCGAGCTTGGCAGCGAGACCCTGGACGACTATTCCCGTATGGAATCGCTGATTTATGACGTGGCGCTGCGGGCGCGGGCCGAGCATGAGGAACGGGTCTACGATCGATGGTGCGCGCGTTTTGGCGGCTGCGATGATTGGATCGTGCTCGATGGACGGTTGCGCGGTGACAATCGCAAAGCCATTGGGCTGGTGAAATCGTTCTCGCGTCACTATCTGACCGGACCGAGCGCGGCCGAGCTCTATCGCATGCCGGAAGCGCATCGCACGGCCGCGTTCCGTATGCACAAACGCGCGGGAGGCGACCCGATCACCGGGTGGTATCTGCGCTTGCGGGACGCGTCCGGGCTCGATCCACGGCATGGGCTGGTGCGTATCGAGGTCTCGGGGGAAATCGAGTCGTCGACTGAAATCGATGCGATTTCCGCCGCGTTGCTGGCTGAACGGAGCCCTCGCGCGACCGGCGACGACCGCTGGGCGACGTTGCTCTATCCGATCTATCACCTCGAGCAGACGCTCAAGCGCTATCTCGACGCCAATACCCGCGGCTGGGATGCCGCTGGTTCCGACCGATAGGAAACGACACGATCATGGTGGACCTCGAAGAACTCGCGGAACTTGTCGATGAGCTGGAGGCCGAACCGGGATCCCGGCTCGACCCACGGTTACGCGGGCTTTTCGGCAATCTTATCGACCAGCAACACGGCGCCATCGGACGGGTGGTCGCCAGCGAGCAGGAACCAGCGGGGTCGCACAGCTTCTATTTCTGGGCGATCGAGGATCAGCGCGCGCTCGACGTAGGACACATCGTGGTTGGCTTCTCGGAGGACGCAGCGGTCATCGGCGTGGTGGACGAGCCTCGGCGCTATTCCGATCTGCGCTCCTTTCTCGACGACTTCTACGACCGTCAGATCGAAGAAGCCATCGAGAGCCAAACGCTGAGCAAGCGGCCCGAGATTCTGGTGTTCGAGGTTACCGTTCTCCGCACCAAGCACGAGCGCGACGATGTCGATTCTCATCGCCCTGTCATCGCCGGGCCTGTCTACTACGCAACGCATGAGGCCATCGACTATGCGTTGGGCAAGCACGAGTTTGCCGGTGCGCCAATCGCGGCGTTGCTGCATACGAATGGAAATGCCCAGCGGGACGCGCTAGGGAACGTCGTTACCGACGAAAAGGGATTCCCTCTCTTCCAGCGGTCGCCGATCTGGATCGATGAGCACTATCTTCTCGGTCCGGAAGCAGGTCACGCCAACTGGACCGGACAATCAGGTCTGGCGACCAAGACCAGTCACGTCCAGTTCCTGACGAGCGCCGTTTTCCAGCGCATGCGTTCGGAGGAAAAGAGCGTCGCGGCGCTGATGTTCAATGTCAAAGGCGCTGACCTGATCTGGCTCGACAAGAGCGCTGTTCCGGACGACGACCTGCGGGACGCCTACGAAGCCGCCAAGTTCAAGCCGCTCTCCGACGCTGACCTGGAGGCGTATGACGCCCTCGGCCTTGCCATCGAACCGTTCACCAATCTGCGCATCTTTGCGCCGTTCAAACCGGGACAGCAACCGTCGGGCGACAGGGTCATGCTCGGCAGCTTCAGCGAAAAGTCACGGCTCAACACCTTGCGGGACAACACGGCCGAAACATCGGTCGTGCAACCGGTGCTTTGGAGCATCCGCCCGCTGCTGGCAATGCCGCACAAGGTTTTCGAACGGTCCGACCTCGACGACAAGATGTGGGGACTCATCGCTGAGCTACGCGACGACCACCGAGTGACCTCGCTCAAGTCGCTTCTCAAACGACTGGACGAGGCGCTGGCCGAGATCGACTTGGAAGGCGGTAGCGAGTGGCATGGACATCACAAGTTCACCATCCTGAAAGCCAAGAACCGGTTCAATAGTCTCTCCTCGAAGTTCGGCGGCTTGCTGACCGAGGGCGAGGTCGACTACGGCAACTTGCCCCAGGTCGATAGCTCCTTCACCGATCAGGAAGTGCGCGTGGTCGATATCGCGCATTGCAACTCGAACGTGCAGGAGTTGCTGGTCGCCTCGACGATCGACCGGCTTTGGCGATTGGCCGAGCGGAATGAACTAGGCGTCGACAAGCTGATCGTCTTCGTCGATGAGTTGAACAAGTAC